>JAYTGY010000151.1:0-3483 GCA_043733065.1 Ferruginibacter sp. | reverse complement strand
GGTTTAAAACTAGAAATATTTCCTGCTTGTTGTATTAATAATTCTCCTCCTTCATAAGTAGCTGGGTCACTCAAAAAAATGGTCATGGCCAAATCTGTTCTAATAGTTGGATTACCCATTATTGGACTATCTACATGCCAGCCATAATATTTTCCTGCATTGTATTTACTTATTACAAATGGGTAAACTGATTTTGGTAAAGCAGCAATATTAAATAATGGACTACTTTGTATAGCAGTATTTAAAATGTGTTGTATTTCTTTTAGTTCATTGTTTTCCGCATCTATTTGCAAATTGTTTTTTACATCTTTTGCTGCCATGTTTGCGGTTAGTTTACCATCTACAAAATTAGCTTTTGCAGTAAGTGTTTCTATTTGTACTATTTCACTTTCTTTTAAAAGTTGTGGAATATGTAAAAAATGTTGACTCATGTTTTAATATTTCTTGAGTTATAAAAATAGTTATTTTCAACCCTAAGCAATAGATTTTTTTATATATCTTTTTTAGATTATATTTGAACAACCCTAATGATTTTAGCTACATTATTTTTAATTTAAAATTACTAAAATGAAATTAACTTATACTAAGAAGTATTTACTGCTAATTTGCTTTATTATTTTTGGTGTAAATATTGCAAAGGGGCAAACTACTTTAGCAAAAGGGGATATTGCTTTTACTGGCTTTGTTGGAAATGGAGCTTCAGCAGCAAACGACCAATTTTCTTTTGTACTTTTAAAAAATATTATTACAGGAACAGTTATCAATTTTACAGATAACGGTTGGTTGAGAACATCATCTACAACAGGATCTTTTCGCTCTGGCGAAGGCACAATTACATGGACAAGTAACGCTGCTTACCCAGCTGGTACAGAAATAAAAATGGATGTTAATATAGCTACTCCTTTTACAACTACTGCCACATATGCTTATTATGCCTTGGGTACACCAACAATAAATGGCTCTGCTGGAACTGCTACGGGAAGTACTGCAGCAGCAACATTTTCGTTTAGTGCTAATGGGGATGCAATTATTGCTTATCAAGGTACAGCCGCTTCGCCTACGTTTATTAGCGCAATACAAATGAATGTGTATTCAGTAGCCACAGGAATTCCAGGTGTGCCTGGCGGAGACGCAGTTACAACAACTACTGCAGATTGGGATGGCGCTTTCTCTAATACAAATGCAAGTGGCTTACCTGCGCTTACATCCGTGAGTGCAAATAATTTTCTTACCAATGGTGTCGATGCTATTTGGATTCCTGGTACAATTGCTGCAGAAGTAGATAATACTCGCTTTAATTGTTCTGGTCCGCTTACAACAATTGCACAAGTAAAGACTTCATTATTTACAGTTGCTAATTGGACAACTTCTGATAATATACCTGCATTTACCTTACCTACTAGTTGTAATTTTTTAGGGCTTGTACTCCCTATCAAACTCATCAGCTTCAAAGCACAAAATATATTAACTGATGTACAACTCAATTGGAGTGCTACAGATCAAACAGATTTTAGTCATTTTGAATTGGAGCGCTCTTTTGATGGAAATGATTTTAAATATTTAACTACCATTGCAGCTTTACATGGCACTGGCAATATTGATTATACTTATACAGATAAAGCAATCTTAAAAGCAAATGAAAGTACAATTTACTATCGTTTAAAAATGGTAGATGTAGATGGAAAAATAACCTACTCCGATATTGTAAAACTAAGCAATGGCAAACCAAAAGATTTTGAAATAACCAATTTTCAAAACCCTTTAATAGGCAACAAAATCAATTTTGCCTTATTAACAAAGATAAACCAACGAGCATTATTTTCTATTACAGATTTATTTGGAAGACAGTTGTATATAATGCAGCAGAATTGCAATGCAGGGAGAAACCAAATTACTTTCCCAGATAACCTTTCATTAGCTAATGGTATTTATTTTTTAAATATTCAGTTAGATAATGAACCCAAGAAAAGTGTAAAGTTTGTAAAAAATTAATTGTACAAAATAATTATAATAGCTAATAAATTTTTTATAGATTTATTAGCTATTTTTATTTATGGTTATTGTAATTTAAAAATGGTAAAAACCAAAGCATAATTGTTGAAGATGAATAACTCTTTTTTAGATGATGCGCAATTAAGATCATAATTTATTGTTTAAATACGTTTAATACACAATCTTATTCTGCTATAAATTAGCATGTAAAAAATGGATGATAATATATTACTAGCTTCATCAGAAGAAATGGGAAGTATAGGTGTAAAGCACTTAAAACGCTACTGGCAAAAATGCCAACTCAAAAAAATAAATGCAATAGAACCGAATGCATTTGCAGAAGAATGGAACAATGATATTACTTTGTTAGCAGCACTAGGCTTGGGATTAGAACAAACATTAAAATATGTTTATAACAGTTCTGGCAATTTTGAAGAATTTGAAAAATGGATATTATCGGTAAACAACCAATTGTTAGATGCTGAAAAAATAAAGGCTTTTAACAATGTTATTGCAAATGAAGATGTAGCTGATAACAATGAAAAACAAAATATACTTACAAAAAGCGATATAGATTTTTGGAGAGAAAATGGATACGTAATTATTAGAAATGCTATATCAATAAATGATTGCAAAGCTACAGTGAATTTAATTTGTAATTTCTTGGAAATAGATGAACATGATGAATTAACATGGTACAAGCCTAACGAAAACAAACAAGGCATAATGGTACAATTATTTCAAGATGCACAGCTAGAAAAAAATAGACAATCTATTAAAATTCGTAAAGCATACGAACAGCTTTGGCAAAGAAAAGATATTTGGGTAAATGCAGATAGGGTAGGGTTTAATCCGCCAGAAACAGATGATTGGAAATTTCCTGGACCTAAACTACATTGGGATGTAAGTTTGGCGCAGCCAATTCCATTTGGGTTGCAGGGTATTTTATATTTGACAGATACAAAAGAAAACCAAGGTGCATTTTCTTTGGTGCCAGGCTTTCAAAATAAAATAACAACTTGGTTAAATGAACTTCCCGAAATAGTAAACCCAAGAAATGAAAATTTGTACGCATTAGGTGTAAAAGGCATAGAAGCAAATGCTGGCGATTTTATTATTTGGCATCACGCATTGCCACATGGCAGTAGTATAAATACATCCGATAAGCCACGCTTTGTACAATATATAAATTATGCACCAATAGATGCAGAGGTAAGAGATAAATGGATATAGTGCTTACGGCCTCAACCAATGCAACATTGCTGGGTATGCAGGCTTTCCTTGTTCTGCTGCATTTTTATCTTCCAGCGTCATACCAACCCATTGCAACATTGGTACGCCAAAATATTGTTTGTTCTCAAAATTTTCTGCAATGCTACTTCCTCCGCCTTTATATCCATCATCATGAAAAACAAAACGAGAATCTATTCCTAAATGCACACATACTGCATAGCTCCAAGCAATGGCCATCATTTCTTCTGCTTCTCTTTG
>JAYTGY010000150.1:0-3837 GCA_043733065.1 Ferruginibacter sp. | reverse complement strand
AAAAAATTTGGAAAATATTGGAGAAGAGATTTTGAAGCTTGTATAGAATTTGTAGAGAGAAAAACTAGTCGCTAGAGTTTTCCATTTTCTTAAGCATTTCCTCTAACTCTTTTACCCTTTTTTCCATCTCTGGTAGTTTACGCATGAGTGCTTGGCTACGTAGCGAAGCTGTATAGTCGTAGGCGGGAGACCCGGTTACTACTTGGTTTGGGCTTTTCATAGATTTACTTACGCCACTTTGTGCATTTATTTTGCTGCCATCTGCTATCGTTAAATGACCAACTATACCAACTTGTCCGCCAATCATAACATTGTTACCAATTTTTGTACTACCACTCACACCACTTTGTGCAGCTATTACAGTATTATTTCCCACTTCTACATTGTGGGCTATTTGTAACAAATTGTCAAGCTTTGCACCTTCTTTAATAATGGTACTTCCCATGGTTGCTCTATCAATAGTTGTGTTACTACCAATTTCTACATAGTCTTCTATAATTACATTGCCCATTTGTGGTATTTTTTTAAAAGTACCATCGGCTTCTGGGGCAAAGCCAAACCCATCACCACCTACAACTGTGCCTGCATGTATCACTACTCTACTTCCAATAATACAATCATGGTAAATTTTTACACCAGGGTGAATGATTGTTTTTTCGCCTATTATTACATTATTACCTATATAAGCATTAGGATATATTTTTGCACCATCTCCAATAATAACATTTTCGCCTATGTATGCAAAAGCACCAATAAAAATATTTTCTCCTTTTTTTACGGTGGCATGTATATAAACTGGTTCTTGTATGCCTACCATTTGTTGTGCTTGTAACCTCTCGTATTGGCGAAGTAATAAAGCAAAAGCGCTGTATGCATCTGGCACTTTTATGAGTGTGGCAGCCAATGGCTCTTTAAGCACTTGCGACTCGTTAATAATAATAACATCAGCCTTTGTAGTATATAAATATTCTTCGTATTTCGGATTAGCCAAAAATGCCAACTGCCCTGCAACCGCTTCTTCTATTTTACCAAAAGATGCTACACATACATCTGCATTACCTTCTATTGTGCCTCCAATAATTTGTGCTATTTGTAATGCGCTAAATTGCATGCGTTAAAATTAATTTTATAAAAGGCTTGGGTAACAAATATAATATTTTTTGACGTTGCTACGCATACTCTCGTTTATAAGTGCATCGTCCACTTCCGAAATATTTTTTATACTTCCATCTTTATACAGGATTTTAATTGGGTTTTCATCAAAATTATATGTACTGTTTCCTACTTCTCCTGCATAAACTAACCACTTTACATCTTCCTCATTAATGCCTAATTGATTTGATATAGACGCTCTTTTATCTTGTAATGCTGCATCGTCATAATAAGAATCTACAAATTTCACCTTTAGCAGTTCTCTATCCAATACTCCTTTGCATAAAATAGACAACACTTTATCATCATTGCTGCACCATGTTTTTATGGCCATCATAATATCTGCATCATCTATACTGCAAAATTGTTCTAGCGTTACATTTTGCAAAGGTTCGTTTATAAAAATATTAAGTGGAAGCTGACATTGTGCCCCCACATACTTTGCTCTTTTAATAATGCGTTGTAGCATTTGCTCTGCACTTACAACCGTTTTGTGTAAATACACTTGCCTATACATGAGCCTGCGTGCTATCAAAAATTTTTCTATAGAGTAAATTCCTTTTTCCTCCACCATCAACTCTCCATTGTGTACCGTTATCATTTTCAAAATACGATCGTAAGCCACGGAGCCTTCTATAACACCAGTAAAAAAACTATCACGAGTAAGATAGTCCATTCTGTCTACATCTAACTGTCCGCTTACCAATTGATGCAAGAATTTTTTATGATAGGAGCCGTTAAATATTTCTAAAGCAGTTTGTAATTTGCCATCAAACTTTTTGTTTAGTTCTTCAATAATAAGCACAGATATTTTTTCGTGATGCACACCTTCTGCAATCACTTGCTCCAGCGCATGTGAGTAAGGCCCATGACCTACATCGTGTAAAAGAATAGCAATTTTTGCAGCTTGTTGTTCTTGTGCAGTTATTTCTACGCCTTTACGGGCAAGTTCTTGCAATGCCATACACATTAGATGGTAAGCGCCTAAAGAGTGGTGCAGCCTTGTATGCACCGCACCTGGATATACTAAATGTGCCATGGCCATTTGTTGTATGCGGCGCAGACGTTGGTAATAAGGATGTGCTATGATTTTAAAAATCAATTCATCATCGATGGTAATGAAACCGTAAACAGGATCGTTTATTATTTTGTGAAAGGGCATATGTACGAAATGAAAAATGTTTTAACCAATTTGGCTTTCTTTTAATGAAGTGGATAAAAATGATTTGACTGGCTTTAATATGCTTCGTTAAATAGCAAAATTTTACAAAAGTTCTTATGCAACTTTTATTTTACCTTCTCTTATTTGCTGCATAAAATCTTTCTTTTCTGCCAATGACATGCCTTCCATCATCTTTGCCATTTTTACTTTAATGGCTCTGAAAAATGAAACGCTATCAAATGTTTTAGTTTCTTTAGTTACTGTCATTTTTTAAAAATTCTAATGGTGACCGAATATCTATTAATGGGTAACCCAACCGCAAATTAATTGAGTTAAACATTTTTATTTTATCGAAATTTACAATATGTTTAAAGTTCCAACTAATTAAACAATCCAAGCGATTTACAGATGCCAAAGCTATGTGATATGCATCGTTTTCGCTAGACTTGCCTAATGCTTTTTCGTTTATATATGTTTGAGTAAGTATTTCCACTTCTTCGTCAATTTAAATATGTCTTATACAGTCAAGAGGAATAAGATTTTTAACATCTTTTATATGCTGGGGTGCAAATTCAAGTTCTGTTTCATTTACCTCTGAAAAAAAAACGACAAAGTCTTTATTAATCATTCTTTCAAACAACTTTTTTGTTGGCATCTCAAACTCGGAATCGTAATAACCGCCAATAACAGATGTGTCTATGTAAATTCGCTGTTTCATTCTCTGTAAAGTTAGTTATTTTGGTATATTATTGTTTCTAGTATTATGCCTTTTATCAAATTTAATATTATTTCTTAAATGCTAGTATTTATTGTTAAAAGAAAAACAAAGTCCTACAAACTAGCTTTTCATCTTTTTAAAAAATTATATTTGTCTAATAAATGTAGTAGATGGATAAGCGTTTAACTTTTTTATTTATTTTTTGTGTAGTAAGTATGTTTTGCATTGCACAAGAAAAAGTAATTATAAATAAAGCTGTTGATACCTTGTATGAAAATATTACACAGTTATTCGTTATAGAAGTTCCAAAAAGAAATTCTGCAGAAATAATTATTGAGCCTTCTCAAGGTAATATAGCTTCTATGGATGAAGGAAGACCGATTGCAGAACTATTTAATATTGGAAACTTAAAAAAAGGGAAAGTAGTAGTTAAGGTTTATAAATTAAACGGTAAAGAAAAAGAATTTTTAGGCGAAAGAAAATTTATAGTAGCTGATAGACCATTATCAATTGAAGAAAGAAATTATAGTCAATTGAAACCAAAACCAATTATTACTTTATCTAGTAAAGCAAGAGGGTTTATTTTATTAGATTCGTTGAAGAAAATAAGGAAATTATTTATTTCATCGCCGTATAAAATAAAATCTGCTACTGTGTATTTTGGCGACCACGATGTTACTACTGCAAATTTAAGTTCGTCTGATTTAAGCCCTTTATATGAACTGTTTCGAAGGTGCCAAAATGAAAGTATGATAACTTTCACAAACATTAAAATAATAAAAGGGAAAACAATCTATGAAGTTCC
>JAYTGY010000149.1:0-2535 GCA_043733065.1 Ferruginibacter sp. | reverse complement strand
GCTACTGTAATGCTGTTTATTTTTTGCAGTTGTTCGCTATTGAGTTGTTGTAATGGAGTAGAAAATGTGATAATATTTTTTTCTTTTTTCGAAATTACTTTTACGCTTGCGAGTGTATCGTGCTTTTGTGCTACGCATAAAATTGGTAGCGTTATTAACAAAGTAAAAAATAAATATGAAAAAATAATTTTCAAAAAAAGCTGTTTTATTTTAACAGCTCACGCATGAATATAGGTATGCAAATGCAGCATTAATTAGCATCTACAGCCTTTCACCCGAAAGCTTATTGATTGTTATGAAAATTGGCAGGTCTTCTGGCTTACCGCATGTTGTGCACCTTCCCGTTTTTTACAACAGTGGTATTTGCACAATATGTTTTCTACTTTGCAGCAGAGCGGCTTTACAGCTACGGGGATAGCTCACGATTTTCACGTGATTCCCTTTTAATCCCGACTAATAAAAGTCGTGAACCATTTTTCTGCGGCGAAGGTAAGGGAAATGTTTTATTTTGGTAATGTAATTAAAATTGGGCTTTTACTTAATGAATAATTTTTCACAGCTTCGCTGCAAAAAAGGGCTTGCCACTAAGGCTCAAAGGCACGAAGTAGAAAAAATGCTACGCATTTTTCCTTTGTGTCTTTGTTGCTGAATTAATTTTTTGTAAAAAAAGATATTGTCATTCAATTGCATAATAAAAGTTGAGAAAAGATATGCTGATGAAAGGCTGCGGGATTGAAGTGGAAATCCTTTTTTGTGCCTTTGACAAAAAAGATTGTAACGTAAAGCCCGAACCACTGTTCAACAATGATTTGAAGCTTACAGCCCCAAAGTGATTTTTAATTTATTATATAAATTTTATGGCCACGAATAACACGAATTATCACGAATTTTGTTTTATTATTCGTGTTAATTAGTGCCATTAGTGGCCAAAAAAACGACGAAGTCGCTTCATCAAAAAAGCCCCTGATTCTTCAGAGGCTTTACAATTAATTTAACTTACTCGTCAGAAAACTTTCTATCATACTACAAGGCACCATAAAGGGTTTTTCAATAATATCGATATTGAGCACTTGCTCTACAACAACATAGCTGCCTATTACGGTGTTGCCAAATACACTCACATCAAATTTTCCTTCTTTATCATCGCCAGTAAAACTTCCATTTTGAGATTCTACTGTTTGTTTTGCTTTTTCTAAAATTTCCGATACTGGTTTGGTAAACGGTACACTAAAATTACATGCTGACATTTTGTTGGGTTTTAAGTTATTTTAATTTGATACAAAGAAAGGGTATTGTTTGTGAATTGTGTTGTTAAAAATATAGGTGTTTAAAATTAGGGGTGTCATCTTTTTTGCAAGCACATTTTTATTTGAAAATCTCTAATGAAAGGCGACAGCTCTAAAAATGTATTCCAATTAATAAACAAATCATACATACTATAGTAAGCATAATTATTAATGGCATGATGAATTTAAACCAAGCTTTTATGCTCACGTTTACAATGGCGAGTGATGGTAATATTAAACCAGTGGGTGTAAGAAAACCCATAATACCCATGCCAAATAAATATGCGTTTACAATCTCCCGCCCTGGTACACCCACAAGCATAGCAAGCGAACCCATAATTGGCATGGTAAGCACAGCCATGCCAGATGATGATGAAATAAAAAATGTAAAACCTATAAACAACAACATCATTACAATAATAAAAAGCGATGGCGGCATACCACTTACGGCTTGCGCTGCATAATACACAATGGAGTCGCTTATTTTTCCTTCGTTTAAGATTATGGTTACGCCTCGGGCTACGCCCACTATCAAAGCCACGCTGAGTAAGGATTCTGCACCTTTTATAAATTGGCTAATGAAAACCGTTTCTTTCATTTTCATGATGATGGCAATTAAAATAGATGCGGCTAAAAATATGGTCGTCATTTCTATGAGCCACCAACCACGCCATACTACGCCAGCTATCATGGTAAGAAATGTAGCTAAAAATAATAATAGTAATAATATAGTTTGCGTGCTTAGTGGCTCTGGTTTTGTACTATTTATTTCAATATTTTTTTGTGGTAAAATGCCATCTACTTTATATACGATGGAATAAGTAGGATCTTTTTTTACTTTTTGTGCATACCGAATAATATACCAAATAAAAATAATGGTGGTCAATGCGAACATGATTATTCTTTCTGCAATACCATCTGACCAATTTATGCCTGCAGCGTTAGAGGCTATGATGGCAGAAAATGGATTGCTAAACGATGCCAATGTTCCCAATTGTGTGCCGCCAAAAATTACAGCAACAGGCACAATTAAATCGTAGCCCGCAGCTAAAAATACTGGTACTAATACTGCATAAAAAACCAGCGCTTCTTCTGCCATGCCATACGATGCACCTGCAAACGAAAATAAAAATGTGAGTATTACAATGAGCCAAGTTTCTTTGCCATTCATGCGGTACGAGAGCGTTTTGAGCCCACGCTCCATGGCGCCGGTTTCGTTAAACACTTGCATAAATGCGCCAATGAGTAA
>JAYTGY010000148.1:0-8327 GCA_043733065.1 Ferruginibacter sp. | reverse complement strand
CCTTTTATAACCAACTCAGCCTCTACTCTTTCATCGGCCGCTTTTAAAATAATTGCTTTTGTAGTTTGCATTAATTCTTCCGCCTCATGAAAAATAGATGGTGATGATAACATTTTTACCATCTTCAAATCTATATTTTTCATTTTGGCTACAGAGTGCATTTGGTTGTATTGTATAGCGCTACTATGCAATAAGTTTTTATCAACCATATCTTGCAAACGCAGCAACCCTGCGGCTTCGTGCCTACAAATATCTCCGATATTATACGGGCAGCTGCAACGTAAACTTATAGCTTTAGCATCGGTATATTTTTCAATATACACTTTGTAAAATGTGCTGTACACATCATCTTTCACCCGAAAAACAATATTGCTCATCAGCTCATCGTGCTCTACTAATTCTACATAGCCGAGAGATTGTATTTTTTTTCCACGGCGAATTACATCGTCCGTGCCGTTGTTGTAAACGTATTTAATTAAATGTGGTAAAGCCAAGTGAACTATTATTTAGAAGTATTGAATAAAAAAACTTGTGTTTAAAAAAAAGTGGATTTGGCTTTTTAGTAAACGCATTGTGCAAGGTACGAAGGTAAAGTGGGAGTGCAAAGGAAAAGGTGGACTATTAATTATAGCACAACTTTATATTAAAGATTTTATCGTTTAAAATAAAAATAATGGAGAAAATTTTCAAGAAAAATTATTAGTTACTGCTTTAACCCATTTAAAAGTTTACCATCATCATAAATTGGCAATGCAGGCGCACCATCATTTGTGAGGCAGTAGCGGATATCTTTTTCTAATCCAAATTTTGTGAGGCGGTGATAATGCGTGGCGTTTCGTTCTTTCATAAAAGCGTACAAATCTTCTTTGGCGGTCATGTAAAGGCTTTCTGCCATTTGAGAATAATCGCATTCTAGTGTAAAACTTTCTTTTAAACGATTAACAACAGCACCAGCAAAAAGAGAATCTTCAATGTTTACTTTATCTTTCCATGCTGCACAACCGAGTATTACATTTGTGTTTTTTTTCAACAAATAATTGCACACAGCAGATATATTTGGAAACGACCCTGTAATAATTTCTTTTGCGCCACGGTTGTGCGCCATGTGTAAAAGCTTGGTGCCGTTAGTGGTGGTTAGCACAAGCGTTTTTCCTCCAATAAATTCTGCCGGGTATTCAAAAGGCGAATTACCATATTGTAAGCCTTCGGCAATTTGTCCATCTCGTTCGCCAGCGGTAATGCAATTAAGTTCTCTACCAATACGAATACAATCGGGCACACTGTCAACAGGAATAATTTCTTTTGCACCATTGTGTAATGCCGTAGCAATGGTAGAAGTGGCACGAAGCACATCTATAATTACAACAATACTACTGCTTACATCATATAAGTGTAAAAGTGCTGGCGAAGGGCAAGTGTTTAGAGAAGGTTTGCTCATGTGCGCAAAAATAAAACTTTTAAGTTTATTATTATTTTATAAATGCTAATGAATGTATTTATAATTGTAGTATGGCTTTTAATAGAGAGGTATCGCCATTATTAGATCCTTATAATTTAAAAGCACTTGCCAAAAGCTAACCCCTCTTAGCTAATCTATTTAACCGCAACGGATAAAATATTTTTCCATTTATCAGTTTCGGAAAAATCTTTTATACCATCATTTCGTTTTGTTAGCAGTGCGCTCAAGTAATTTTTTAAATATATAAAATTAAATAGTTTTCCAATAAAACCAAATGGGCTTTCAAACAAAACGATATCTATCATAATAGTACCGTTATCAATTGCTTTAAAATGATGCGTATGTTTGAAAGATTTAAAATCGCCTTTTACCATTTTGTCCGTAAAAAAAGTTGGCGTTTCCATTTCTACTATTTTACTTGTAAATATTCTTTTTTTGAAAAGATGTTTTGCTTGCCAAGTAACCGTTTCGTTTAGTTTTATTAATCCAGTTGTTGTTCCATCTATTGCTTCTTCATTTGTGTGTGCTGTAGAAATTTTATGCAAATCTATACTACAGCTCAAATTAAAAACTCGATCTATTGGCGCAGCTATAAATGTGGTAAGGTGTATTTTGGTCATGTAAAAATTGCAGTAGTGATTGTAAAAAAATTATACAAAAGGTACTTTTACCACCACAGCTTTCATATTATTGTTTCTAATTTTTACAAAAATTTCGTTACCAATACCTGCGTGCGCTGTGGCTATATAACCCATGCCTATTGCCTTTGCAAGCGAAGGTGCTTGTGTGCCAGATGTTACTATGCCAATATTATTTCCTGCAGCATCTACAATTTCATAATCATGGCGGGCAATACCTTTGTCTATCATTTCGAAACCAACGAGTTTTTTTGTTACGCCTTCTGCTTTTTGTTTTTCAAACAATATTTTATTGGTAAAGTTTTTTGTAAATTTTGTTATCCAACCCAAGCCCGCTTCCATTGGCGATGTAGTATCGTTTATATCCATACCATATAAACAAAATCCTTTTTCTAAACGCAACGTATCTCTTGCACCAAGCCCAATTGGTTTTATGCCAGATGCTGCACCAGCTTCAAAAATGGCATCCCATATTTTATCGGCAGCACCATCTTTATCTGCAAAATAAATTTCTACACCGCCGCTGCCAGTATAGCCAGTGGCGCTTATCAATACATTATCTACACCTGCAAATTTTCCTTTTGCAAAAGTGTAATAAGTAAGGTTTAAAATATCGATATCGGTAAGTGATTGTAAAATTTTTGTAGCATTGGGGCCTTGTATAGCAAGCAAACATGTTTCTGGTGAAATGTCTTGCATTGGCACATTGTTGGTATTGTGTGCTGTAATCCACGCCCAATCTTTTGCAATATTGCCAGCGTTTACAACTAGCATGTAAACTTTGTTTTCTTCAATGCAATACACCAATAAATCATCTACAATGCCGCCATCATTGTTTGGCATGCAACTGTATTGCGCTTTGCCAGCGGTTAGTTTGCTTGCATCATTTGTAGTAATGCGTTGTATTAAATCTAATGCGTATTCTCCTTTTAGCATAAACTCGCCCATGTGGCTCACATCAAACACACCTGCATTGTTGCGTACGGCAGCATGCTCATCATTTATACCAGTGTAAGAAATAGGCATATTAAAACCAGCAAACTCGGCCATTTTTGCGCCAAGAGAAATGTGTTTGTTGGTAAAAGGAGTATTCTTCATGTGTAAGTTTTTGTGTTGCAAATGTAATTACAAAAGGCAATAAAAAACCCTGTTGTTTCCAACAGGATTTTTATTCAACCTCAACATAACAACCGTATTGTATTAATTTATAAAGCGCATCAATAAATTATTGGGCAATATATTGTATAATAAAGATGTTTCTTTATTGTTGTATTTATCCAATTGTTTATCTATTTTCTTTTTCTCTTCTTCTAAAGAATCTTTAAAACGCTTTTCTTCTTTTTTTAAATTCATTTTTATAGAATCAAATTTGTTTAAAGGCGTTTTGTCATCGTAACGATATGTTCCTGTTTCATCATCATTTGTATTTTCAGCATCAGCATTTTCATCTACAGAAATACCATTTTCATTTATTTGAACCCTATTTTTCCCATCTCTTACATCAATACCGTTTTCATTTATTTTTACATGATTTTTTTTATTTCGATTTGCAGATTTACCGTCTAATGATACTAGTCCGTCTTTTGTCATAATATACCAAACACCTTCGTCCCAATCGTTTTCTATATTATCAAAATCAATGTTTTCAAAATCTGTATCGCTTACAGTCATACCATCAAAACGTATATTTGTTGTTCTTCCAACAGCGCCGTTTATTTTTATTTTTTTACCTACAGGCACATATACGGTTAAAATAACTTTTTGATTGCGAAATTTATCTGTTTTATTTATGGCAATTCCTTTATCAATAATTAGCATAGAATCTTTTTGAGTTGCACTAAAATTGATAAGAGAGGCTAAAGTGTCTGCATATTTTTTTGTAGCACCCCTTGCAAGTTTCATAGATGTTACATTAAAACTATCGTTTAATGATTTTGCAATATGCACTTGTATGTTTTTTATGTAAGCGGTGTCTTCATCAATGTTATCAAAAGGCTCCATCCTAAACCACTGAATGCTGTTTTGATAACGACTTAACCCCTGTGTGGTAATTTCTAAAGCATTTATTTTAGGGTTAGATAATACGACTTGCTCTTCATTTATATTTGATTGGCGTTTAAAATCTTTAGCCACATTTGCAAAAAGAAAAATAATACAAAACCAGCCTACAACCCACATTGCGCCAAAACCCAAACGCAACATTTTACTACCAGTTTTTACCTTTGTTATTTTTCTTATTATCCAAGTAATAACCCCAATCATTGGCGCAATAATAAAGAACAACAGTGTGCCCCATGCAAGCCAGTTTTGCAAACCATCTTTCAATAAAAAATCTTTAGCAGGAAAAACGCCAACGGCTGCTGCACCAAAGGCAAACAAACCTACCACAAGCGAAAACCCAACTACTCCCAAAATGAAATAAACAAATACTTTTAATAATATTACAATTACATCACCCAAAGATGTACTACTCCTTCTTGCCAAAGTGCTCGCCTCGGCGCCAAATGCTTTTCCTTTTTCGCCTGCTACAGATGCTGCTTCTTTACCAAATTTTTGCACCCTTTGTTGCACACCTTTCATTTCTTCTACTACCGATTCTTTAATAGAATTCATATCTACTTTCTCACCTTTCATTTCTAATTTTTCTGCAGTGGTTTTAGCCTCTGGTAATACTATCCATAAAATGACATAGATAAAGAAAGTTCCAAAATCAAAATTTAAATGAACATTATCGAACATGCCAAATGGGCCATCCCAACCGTTCCTTCCAAATATTGATAACATAGGAAGTAAAAATAACAATCTAGGTATCCATACATTTATTCCAAAATAATTTGCAATACCACTGCACACACCTGCTATATATTTATCATCGGTATCTCTAAATAATTTTTTACGACGGCTCCCAATAACAGTAGTAGCACTGCTTGGCACTACGATCCATAAAATAATGTAAGGAATAAAACAGATACCAATTAATATTAAAAACACAATTCTTACAATTACAATATCTATATCTAAATGATTGGCAATACCACTACAAACACCTCCTAATATTTTGTGGTTTTCATCTCTAAATAATCTCCTTCTTCCACTTGCTGTAGTAAAAGCTGCTTGTTGTTGATTAGCATTTTCTTCGCTCTTATTGCTATCAGTTTTAGCCGATGGTTCTGCATCATCAAAATCTTCGGGGCGACCAATGCTTTTTATAATTGCATTTACATCATCATCTACAATGCAAGTAGCGCCTGCTTTTATACGCTCTTGAAAAAGCTCGCCTATACGATTTTCTATATCGTTTATGATTTCTTCTTTGCCTTCTTCAGCATCAAAATGGCGAGTAAGGCTTTCTATGTATTGCTTTAAAATTTCGTATGCAGTTACCTCTATTGGAACTATTCTGCCTTGAAAATTTATGTTGATTACTTGTTTCATAAAATTAATTTTATGTGTTATTGTTGTTTG
The DNA here is from genome assembly GCA_043733065.1 of Ferruginibacter sp. GTDB lineage: Bacteria > Bacteroidota > Bacteroidia > Chitinophagales > Chitinophagaceae > Ferruginibacter. Next base: position 2,765 of record JAYTGY010000148.1, on the reverse strand, counting down.
TTGAGTTGATGTTTTGTTTTGTCATGGTGAGCTTGTCGAACCCGACTCGTTCACCAAAGCTGACTTCGATCCCGCTTTGTGCGGGAACATTTTACTTTGTTAACGTTGTTACCGCATTTGCCATTTCGTTCCAGGTGGTTTCTAACTCTGTGTAAAAAGCCAACCCTTTTTCTGTGAGGCTAAAATATTTTCGTGGTGGTCCGCTTGTACTTTCTTCCCATCTATAAGAAAGTAGCTCGGCATTTTTTAATCGGGTAAGCAAAGGGTACAATGTGCCTTCAAAAATATTTAAGTTGGCAGCTTTCATTTTATCAATAATATCCGAAGGGTAAGCTTCTCCTTGTTTTATTACAGATAAAATACAAAACTCCAAAACTCCTTTGCGCATTTGGCTTGCTGTGTTATCTATGTTCATGGTTAAAAAATTTATTGTTATTGCTGTTATTTCCTACTTTGATAACACAAAGATAGGCTTTGTTTGGTACTATGCAAAACAAACTACCATATAAAAAGTAGTAGCTTGTTTAATTGTGGTACTAAATACATTTTTAATTTATTATTATACAGTTAATTATATTAATTTTTATTAAATATAAATTATTTTACATTTGGGACAAATGGTTTTAAAAGATATATGAGTGGTAAGAAAATGATAAGAAATAAGCTATTTTTACGCTATGGAAATTATAAAACACGAAAAACCGCTACCAAATATTGCCTTTTGTTTGTTGATGGATTTAATAGGTTGTGCAAGTTATATCGTACCAGGTATTGCCGAGTTTTTAGATGTTGTGTGGGCGCCGATTTCTGCCTATATTTTTTATAAAACATTTGGAGGAAAAGTTGGGCAAATTGGTGCAGTAATAAATTTTATTGAAGAAATAATTCCTGGTACAGACATTGTTCCTTCATTTACTATTGCTTGGTTTTATAAGAAACATTTAATGGAATCAAATAAAAGCGAACTATAAAATTTATGCTTTAGTTTTTATTATCTGCATTGCGTGAATGCTTTAAATTTGTAACATGTCACGCTTCAATTTACAATCTTCATATACACCTGCTGGCGACCAGCCAGATGCAATTGCAAAACTTACCGAGGGTGTAAACGAAGGAGAGAAGCACCAAGTATTGTTAGGTGTAACTGGTAGTGGAAAAACTTTTACCATGGCCAACATAATACAAAATACACAACGGCCCACACTTATTATTACACACAACAAAACCTTGGTGGCACAATTGTATGGAGAGTTTAAGCAATTTTTTCCAGACAATGCGGTTGGGTACTTTGTATCATACTACGATTATTACCAGCCTGAGGCGTACATGCCAAGTAGCAATACTTATATAGAAAAAGATTTAGCCATAAATGAAGAGTTGGATAAGCTTCGTTTGCAAGCCACGGCACAATTGCTGAGCGGGCGCAGAGATATTATTGTGGTAGCAAGTGTGAGTTGTATATATGGTATGGGCAACCCAGCGGAATATGAAAATGGAATTATAAGAATAAAGAAAAATCAAATAATAAGCAGGCAAGGATTTTTGCATGCATTGGTAAATAGTTTGTACAATCGAAGCCAAGGCGATTTTACAAGAGGTACATTTAGGGTAAAAGGCGATACGGTAGATATTAATTTACCTTATGTGGACTATGGCTACAGGGTAAGTTTTTTTGGAGATGAAATAGAAAGCATAGAAACGCTAGAACTTAGTACAGGCAAGCGTATCATACAAGTAGAAGATGCAGCTATTTTTCCTGCATCGTTGTATTTGGCTCCAAAAGATATGCAGGCAAAAGTAATAAGTCAAATACAAGATGAAACTTTTGCACAAGCAGAATATTTTAAAAAATCAGGAAAATTTATAGAAGCGCAGCGCATAACCGAACGTGTGAATTATGATATTGAAATGATAAAAGAATTGGGTTATTGCAACGGTATAGAAAACTATTCTCGTTTTTTTGATCAGCGTGCGCCAGGCGCAAGACCATTTTGTTTGATAGATTATTTTCCAAAAGACTTTTTGGTATTATTAGATGAAAGCCATCAAACCATACCACAAATAAGCGGCATGTATGGTGGTGATAGAAGTAGAAAATTAACTTTAGTAGAATATGGTTTTCGCTTACCATCTGCTATGGATAATAGACCACAAAATTTTCATGAGTTTGAAAATCTCGTAAACCAAACCATTTATGTAAGTGCTACTCCTGGCGAATATGAATTGGAAAAATGCGGTGGAACAGTGGTGGAGCAGGTTGTAAGACCAACCGGTTTGTTAGATCCACCAATAGAAATTCGCCCATCTGTAAACCAAATTGATGATTTGCTTGATGAAATAGATATACGCATAAAAATGGGCGATCGTATTTTGGTAACTACACTTACCATTCGCATGGCAGAAGAAATGCAAAAATATTTGCAACGTATAAATGTAAAATCGAAATACATACATAGCAAAGTACACACGTTAGACAGAATAGAAATATTGCGTGAATTGCGTTTGGGAATTATTGATGTACTCGTTGGAGTAAATTTATTGAGAGAAGGATTGGACTTGCCAGAAGTTTCTTTGGTAGCCATATTGGATGCAGACAAAGAAGGTTTTTTGCGCAACGAAAGAAGCCTTACACAAACGGCAGGGCGTGCTGCAAGAAACTCACGTGGCTTAGTTATTTTTTATGCAGATAAAATAACACAGAGCATGCAAAAAACAATGGATGAAACACAACGTCGTAGAGAAAAGCAAATTGCTTTTAACACTGC
>JAYTGY010000147.1:0-1981 GCA_043733065.1 Ferruginibacter sp. | reverse complement strand
GTTACCAAGTTTTAAAGCAAAATTACTGCCATCAGGTGGGTTAACAGGAAAAAGTCCCCAAGGGTCAAGTGGGCGGAGTGGTAAAGCTACAGTTGGAGCAACTCTTGGATAAATAGTGTGCCTAGTTGCAGTTGGAGTGGTGGGTGGTACATTTGCAGTTACTGTAATAACATTTGTTGCAACACCTGCTAAGAGTGGAGCAGCAACCGTGCCAGTGTAACATACCCAATTTGTAAAATTGCCAATTCCATACTCAAAGTCGATATTGGGTGGGCATGGCAATGGAGTACGAGCACCAATTAAACTAGAACTTGTAGGTTGATATTTGGAAAAGTCTATTTTCTTTTTTGGAGGATAAAGAGAAATAATTTCTCCGTTTAAATTCATCAATCCGTCTTGCTCATTTTTTGTTATTTTAGCAATACCATTTTTTAAACCCCAAAAAATATCTACATCAAGTTGTTTAATTATTTCTGCTTTTTTGTTTATAAAAAACCATTTGTTGTTTTTATAAACTGTACTAAACCCCTCATTAAAATCATATACAATATCGTACTCTATAGGAATAACTATTTTTCCTTGCTCATCTATAAATCCCCATTTATTATTTAATTCTACAGCTGCTACATTTTCCGAAAAATTTCTAACATCATTATAAAAACTATTTGCAACTGGATTACCACTACCATCTACAAATCCCCATTTGCCATCTTTAAAAACTTTTGCAAAACCATTTACGAAAGGTTCTACTTCTCCCCAAACTAAATCATTTATTTTTTTCTTGCTATCTATATTTATAAACTCGTAGTTTTTATCGGAGCGTTCTCTTGCAACTACAGTTACTTGACTGTATAAATTATGAGTGAGTAAAAGAATAAAAAATAAAAAGTAGAGTTTCTTCATGTTAATAAAAGATTACTAAATTTAATATTATGCCAGTTGCAACGTTACGCTTTTTTTATCGAAAAATTCACTAAGCCAATCCTGTAAATGAATTATAAAATACTGCAATATAACTACTTGACTATCTATAAACCCTCGTTTAATTAGCCTTGATTTAAAATTAGTTGCATATTCTTTGCAACAATTTTACTTTTAAAATCATTTAGAAATAAATATATGCGGCCAATATTTATACAAAATAATCCTTAATATATTGAATAGTAATATATAATAAGTATAACTGTTTTATAACATTATTTATTTATAAAATATCATTAATTTATAATAAGATTAGCCGGGGTAGAATATGACGGATTTATATTATTAACTTACCATTAACGCAATTATTGTGCTAGAAAATATTTATTATCCACAAAAAGGAGAATGCCGTGTTATTACATCATATTAAGTATAATTACTATTACTGAATACGTGAAATGTAGTTGTATTTTTTGCTAACTCGAAGAGAATTTTAGGTTTATTTCCTACGGATATAAAGATGTGTATATTTTAATTTGCTAAGCATATTCTTACATACTTGTAAAAATCAGTTTCAATTTTTATTATTCAAATCTCTTTTTATTATTGCTTGATGATGCTCCACATGATATGCAGTAAAATACAACATTTCTCTAATCGTTATTTTACCAAGCAAAGGGTGGGGCAGTATTAAATTATCCAAATCTGTTTCGCTAAATTTTTCTAAGTGCTTACACATTTTATTTACCGAAGCCAAAATTAATTTTATCAATACATCTTTTTGGCTTGAAGAAATTGTAGGTGGTAAAAATCTTCCACTTGCTCTACCGCCCAATAATAATTTTTCATTGTATCTATTTATTAACTGTTCATACGATTTGCTTGGTCTATTGGCTTTGCCAAACAAAAGCCTCGATACAAACTTTGGATAACCCACTGCTTGTGTAAGTGGTTTTACAGATTTGTGAATATGGTCTAGTTGTTGTGCAGCCGTCCATTTATATGCGGGTGCGTATAATAATTCTTCAGTGGTTAATGTTTGAATATATGCAATGAAAGC
>JAYTGY010000146.1:0-4754 GCA_043733065.1 Ferruginibacter sp. | reverse complement strand
CACATTGTTACAGACGATACGCACTTAGTAGAAAAACTCATTAAAAAATAAATAAACTAAAACAAATTAAAAGCCTTGCAAATTTTTGCAGGGCTTTTTTTATGGGGTAAATTTTTTTTTATTAGTCCAGCAAATACATAGCTATACCCGGCTTCACAGGCGTCGCACCCTTGTGCATTATCTCTTTATTCAGCTTTTATTATGCATTAGATTATGCAAAAGATTTTACGTCTCAGAGGGGTTTTCACACTTACATACGTTGAGGTACAAAAGTGTTACCTGTAAAACCCCAATGTATATAAGAACTTGAAATTATTGGAAACCCAACTATACAAACCAAGAGGTAATTTGTCTATATAAAAAAGTTATTTTAGAATGGGCTGTTTTGGTTTGAGAAAAATTGAAATCTCTTCGTGCGTCGGGGTTTCGCAACGAGCATTCTTTATATTTTGTAATTAATGCCTGCGAAAACCCCGCCGATACAAAAAGTTTGTAATAAATTTTAAACTGCAAAATATTGGTTAAATAAAATTCATTTGCTCAAAATTATTTCCTAAAATTATTTTATCATTTACGCCTAGCCATTTATTTAAAACAGTTGCGTAAACATTTCTAAAATCAACTTTGTGTTTAAGGTCGCCATCATTAAGATCTGCTAAATCGGGCATATCATTTAATAACCCTTTTTGCTTTAAGCCGCCGCTTATAAAAAACATATTATTTGCTGTGCCATGGTCGGTTCCATTGCTCGCATTTTGAGAAACTCTGCGACCAAATTCTGAAAAAGTCATCATCAATACATCATCAAAACGGCCATTGTTTTTCATATCGGTTGTAAATGCTTTTATGGCATTGTTCAATTCATCGAACAATCTTTTTTGTTGGTTTTCTTGCCCTGCGTGTGTATCAAAACTTCCAAGCGAAACGTAATATACTTTTGTATTTATATCAGATAATATGAGCGATGAAATTGTTTTTAAATCTTTGCCTAAACTAGTTGTTGGATATGATTGCGATGTTGGATGTAACTTGCTTTGTTGAAAAATATAATCGGCACTGCTTAATGTTTCGCTCATTGTTTTATAGAGATAGTCAACCGTTTCTTCTGTTTTTATATGTGCTGCGTTTATGTCTTTAAAAAATTTTTCTTTACTACTGCTGTACAATCTGCGAGGGTCTTTAAATGCCAAACCTTTATTTTCAGTTCCTTTCAAAGCTAGGCTCAGCATGTCGTCTAGCTCGAGTGCTTGCGTAGGTTTGTCGCAGCCTTTGCATTGTGCATCTAAATATCTACCTATCCAACCTGTGTTTATATATTCATTACTTGCGCTTGCGCTATGCCAAATATCCATACTGCGAAAATGAGAACGATCAGGATTTGGATAACCCACACTGTTCATTATAGAAAGATTTCCATCATCGTACAAACCTTTAAATGCTTCAAGAGAAGGATGCAAACCAACTGCATCTGTTAGCCCCAAAGCTTTGTCTTTACTAATGCCTATCGTTTTTCTTTCTTTGTAATAAATATCGTTTGTAATTGGGATAACGGTATTTAGCCCATCATTGCCACCACTAAATTGTATTACAACAACTACTTTGTTACCTGCTGGTACATAGTTTGGTTTTTCAAAAGCTTTAAAAAATTTAGGCATCATTAAAGATGCAGTGGCTAGCGAGCCTATTTGGAGAAATTCTTTGCGTTTGAATAGCATTGCAAATTATTTAAGATTGTTGAATTAAGATTTAAGATTGCCTTATAGTTTGAGGTTTATTTTATTTTTTTTTAGCTGTTTAAGAATTGAATGAAAAGCATTGAGTGCAAGTTTTAAAATAATCTTAATTCTTCAATCTCAATTCTTCAATTCTAACACAGTTGATACTCTGGCGTACTCATCACATTTACTATTACACTTTTTATAAAACTTTCTCTACTCTCGTTGTTTAAATATTTTGCAAGTAATGCATCATTTATTCTTCCTTTTGTTTGCAATAAAGTATCAATAATTGTTTGCGCTAATTGCTGCCTTGCAGTACTTTCAAAAATTTTATTTACGAAAACCCAGTTGATTGTGGCACTTGCACCATTTTTACTAAACGCTGCATTTTTGCCGAGTCTAATTCTTTTTTCTTCTGTCATACCCATGTTAGTATCATCATCATCTTTTGGTCGAATGTCTATAGCATCTTTGGAGCTAATGGCTTGTGGAATTTGTAAACGAACCATTAATGTGCTGCTATCTATCCAGTTTTTTCCGCCTGCCCAGCCTGCTACATTTGGTGGATAAAATAATATTTGCCCAAGTACTTTTTGAAACAATAATTGTGCATCATCATTATCCATTTGCATGGGTAAAAATCTTCTAAGCCCAACCATTAATTCAATAGGTGATTTTATTTTTACACCAACATTTTTGGGTTCATAAAACCAATCGCTCATAAAAATATCATCTAATAATTTTTGTATATCGTAATTGTTTTTAAAAAAGCGTACACTCAAATATTTCACCTTGTCATCATCCACTTTTTCGTTCACAAAAAATTTATATATTTTTTTACAGATGTAATTTGCTGTTTGCTTATTTTTTAATAAAATATTTAGCATGTCATCTCCATTAAAATTTCCTGTTTGTCCAAAAAAAGTTTTTTCTCCCTCATCGTGTGATCTTTCTCTAAAAATAAACTGTCCTGTTTTATCGAAAGACCAACCAGTGAAAGCTCTTGCAGATTCTTTAATATCATTCTCTGTATAATTTCCTCTGCCCAGTGTAAATAGTTCCATTACTTCTCTAGCAAAGTTTTCGTTGGGGTGTCCTTTTCTATTTTGCTGATTATTTAAAAACTGAATCATAGCAGGAGATTTGCTAACTGCTTTTAACAAATCACCAAAGTTGCCTAATGCATTTTCTTTTATGATATTGAGTAATTCTTGCGAAAAAAGGGCATTCTTACTTCTACATGCAAAATGGCCATGCCAAAAAAAACTCATTTTTTCTCTTAATTGAGCTTTGCTATTTATCATTTGATTTAGCCAAGCAATATTCATATTTTTTAAATCATCTTTATATTGCTGTGCCAATAGTTTTTTTGTAAGCGTATCCATTTCTGTAACTTTCATTGTACTTCCATCCTCATTCATATATGCTTTATCTGCAAACGGATTGCTGGCAATATTCATTTTTGTAGGCACATCATTAGAAGTAGTTTTTAAAGTTTTCCATAATTCTTTTTGGGTAATATTATTTAACGCTACAATATTTTCGGCCATTGGCCCAAAAGCTGCACGCCATAAAAGATGTTGGTTTTTTATACGATTGGTTAATGGCATGTTGATAAATTTATCTTTTGTAAATATACGACTGTGCAATATTGCAAAGGTTTAAAACAAAAAAGCCGCCTCAGAAATAGAGGGCGGCTTTTATTAAAAATTTTAGCTATTATCCTTTTGCATAAAAACTAACATATGCCAATACATTTTCTTTTTCTGAAGCGTCTAATTTGGCTTTAGGCGCCATCCAATCTATAATTTTTACCCATCGTAATGCGGTATAATTTTCTGGGTCTTTTAAATTGTGACAACGGCCACATTTTGCTTTATACGTTTCTTTGCCCACCTTTACTTCGGTTGTTTCTTGTTTTACTATTGGTTCAATAGCTGGTTTTATATCTGTTGGTGCAGGCGCTGCTGGTTTTACTTCTGCAGTTACTACAGCTGTAGATTTTGCTTCACTTATCGGGGCTGTAGTTGAAGTGGCAGGTGTCATTTTTTTTGCACAACTGTATAATGCAAATGCTGCTAAAAATATAATAATTATTTTTTTCATTTTTAAATATTTAAAATGAAGTTATAGCAATTTTTTTGAAATAATTTTTATCTGGTAAAATTATTTGTAATAAATTAATTTTTATATTTTGACTTACAAAATTTCATTCAAAAAAAAACTCATCGTTATGATGAGCTTCTTTTCAAGAAAAATATTTTACGCTTTTTCAAAACGTTCTGCTACTTTATCCCAATTTACTACATTCCAAAATGCTTCTAAATAAGCTGGGCGTTTGTTTTGATATTTTAAATAGTATGCATGTTCCCATACATCGCAACCCAAAATTGGAGTGCCTTTTACTTCTGCAATATCCATTAATGGATTGTCTTGGTTTGGTGTAGAACTTACTACCAACTTTCCATCTTGTACAATTAACCATGCCCAACCGCTACCAAAACGAGTTGTGCCTGCTGCATTAAATTTTTCTTTAAAAGCATCAAAACTTCCAAATGCAGCATCAATGGCTGCTCCTAATTTTCCGCTAGGTTTTGCGCCTTTGTTGTTTTTTAAAGAATCCCAAAAGAAAGTATGGTTCCAATGACCGCCGCCATTGTTGCGAACTGCTGGGCTTATTGCGCCTGCTTGAGCTACCAATTCTTCTATGGTTTTATGTTCGTGATCTGTACCGGCTATTGCTTTATTTACATTGTCCACATAGGCTTGGTGGTGCTTATCGTGGTGTATGTGCATGGTTTCGGTATCGATATGTGGCTCCAATGCTTCGTATGCATATGGGAGCGGTGCTAATGTAAATGCCATTGTATAAATTTTTATTTGTTTAAAAATATTTGTAATGCAAAATTAAAGCCTAAAGTTTAAATAAGACATATTATCATTTTAGAATGACAGAAATGGTAAATGGGCATCTAAAATTGGAAGATATACTTTATCTATTGCATAATAAAAGATGAATAATGGTATGCCGATGAA
>JAYTGY010000145.1:0-2582 GCA_043733065.1 Ferruginibacter sp. | reverse complement strand
TCTAAGCCCAGCTTTGTATGCCAAAGAAGTATCTGGCACATCTACTACAAATATTGGAACTCTTGGGCTAATCAATGGGCCATCTGCCATTTTCTTTTTTGCTATTAATTTTCCAATTAAATCAACAGGCATTGGCAATTCCATTTGATTACCATCTCTTATTACACTTACTGTTTTATTTACTAAAAATACTTTTTTAAGTATATCAGCGTATTCCAAAACAGGTACATTATCTACCGATAATATTTTATCTCCATTTTTAAAACCTAAATTGTAAAATATAGAATCATTAAAACTAACACCATACTTAAGCGAATTTGCAGGAATTTTTTCTTCGCCCCAATGCATTAAAACGCCAGCAAAAATTACAAATGCCAATAACACATTTACTGTAACGCCACCCAACATAATAATCAATCGCTGCCAAGCTGGTTTGCTGCGAAACTCCCATGGCTGTGCAGGTAGCTTCATTTGTTCTTTATCCATACTTTCATCTACCATGCCAGCTATTTTTACATAGCCTCCAAGTGGTAACCAACCAATACCATATTCAGTATCACCTATTTTCTTTTTAAAAATTGAAAACCATGGATCAAAGAAAAGATAAAATTTTTCAACCCTACACTTAAACCATTTTGCGGTTATGTAATGTCCAAATTCGTGAAGTACAACTAATATTGAAAGAGATAAAATTAACTGCGCCACCTTCAAACCCACGCTGCTCCAATTGATTGCTAAAAGTTCCATTAAAAAGTATTAAGATATTAGTATTGAGTATTTAGATATTAGTATTTAGATTTAAAAACTAAGACAATTTAGCATTTACGTAAATTATAAATTGATTGCATTAAAAACATTATTAATTATTCATTATAAAAATATTCATTACCCACCTACATCTTCATCACCGAAGCGGCGAAGTTACGTGCCTCACCGTCGGTTTCAAAATATTCATCTAAAGTTGGCTTTTCTATAAATGCAATTTTTGCCATTGTTTTTTCTACTACAGCTGTAATATCTAAAAAGCCAATTCTATTTTGCAAAAATGCCCATACCGCTATTTCGTTTGCTGCATTTAGTACGCAAGGTTTATTTCCTCCAGCTTTTAAAGCTTCTATAGATAATCCTAGGTTTCTAAAGGTTTTATAATCCGGTTCTTCAAAAGTTAATGAAGGATATTTTTTAAAATTAAATCTTGGAAAATCGTTTTTTATTCTTTCTGGAAAACCCAAAGCATATTGTATAGGTAGCTTCATATCTGGCAAACCCATTTGTGCTTTCAAGCTTCCATCTTCAAACTGCACCATACTATGTACAATACTTTGCGGATGCACCACCACTTCTATTTGTTCGGGTTTTAAATTAAACAACCACTTGGCTTCTATCATCTCTAACCCTTTGTTCATAAGGGTTGCAGAGTCTATAGATATTTTTGCACCCATACTCCAATTGGGATGTTGCAATGCATGATCACGCTTTACATTTACCAAAAAATTAGGCTTTTTTCCTAAAAATGGACCTCCACTTGCTGTAAGAATAATTTTTTCTATAGGATTTCTGGTTTCTCCAACCAAGCATTGAAAAATAGCGGAATGCTCACTATCTACAGGTATTATGGGCGAACGATATTGCAAAGCTTGTTTCATTACAATATCACCAGCTACTACCAAAGTTTCTTTATTGGCAAGTGCAATTACTTTTCCTTTCTTTACTGCTTTAAGCGTAGGACTCAATCCTGCAAAACCCACAATAGCTGCAATCATTACATCATACGTATCAAAATCTGCTACTTCTTCTAATGCTTTTTCTCCAGCAAATACTTTAATATCTGTACCAGCCAATGCATCTTTTACTTCGGCAAATCTTTTTTCCTCGCCTATTACTACTGCATTAGGCAAAAATTCCAGGGCTTGCTTTATGAGTAATTGATAATTGGTTTGTGCGGTAAGTATTTCTACTTCCAATATATCTGCATGTGTACGTATTACATCAAGCGCTTGTGTACCTATAGAACCTGTAGAACCAAAAATGGCGATGCGTTTTTTTTGCATTCAATATTAATTATTAGGGGTAAAGATAAGTGAAAATAAAAGATAAATTAATCAGCGTATTTTTGTTAATTCTAACACAAAATATTTTAAATGTTTATCAAAATCATATAACAATGGCAGACTATAAAGTATTAGATAAAAACGGTAACAAAATATATACAAATGTATTGCTTCATCCAGGAGAAATTATAGCTGATGAACTAGAGGCACGCTTAATCTCACAAAAAGACTTTGCAAAAAGCATACAATTATTACCGCCACACTTAAACGATTTAATAAAAGGAAAACGAAATATTTCTGCAAAAATTGCTATTAAATTAGAAACCGAACTTGGCATTGATGCAGACTAATGGCTACGTGTGCAAATAAAATATGATTTAGCAATAGAAAGAAGGCAGTTATCTATGGTTTGACAATAAAGCAAGCTCATCTGCTATCTTCCTATCATTACTCAATTTGGGCACTTTATTCTGCCCGCCAAGTTTCCCAATACTTTTCATGTAATTTTTAAACCCATTAGGCGGCACGGCT
>JAYTGY010000144.1:0-4197 GCA_043733065.1 Ferruginibacter sp. | reverse complement strand
GAGTTGGTTTGTCGTTTGATAGATGCACGTTTTCCAGATTATAAAGTAGTAATACCAACCGATAATCCGTATGTACTTTCAGTAAATCGTAGCGATTTTCAAGGCGCACTTCGTAGAGTAAGTGTATTTAGTAACAAGAGTACAAACCAAGTGGCGCTTAGCATTAGCGGCAATGAGTTGCAGCTAGCAAGTCAAGATGTGGACTTTAGTTTTGAAGGAAACGAGCGCATGTCATGCACCTACGATGGCGAAGATTTAGCCATTGCATTCAACGCAAAGTTTTTAATAGAAATGCTAAACGGTGCAGAAACTGCCGATATAAATATGGAGCTTAGCACTGCTACAAAAGCAGGTATTATAAAACCAAGCGAGCAAGAGCCAAACGAAGAATTGTTGATGTTGGTAATGCCGTTGATGTTGAATAATTAAAATGTAGGTTGTGTCTGACACCTAAGAATATTGCTAAAAATGTATTAGACAGTTACCAAGTGTCTGACACATTTTTAAAATCCGCAACGTGTAATGCTTTGCGGATTTTTTTGTGCTATCAGCAAAAAGCAAGTAGCAGCATTGGTTCGGTCTTAGTCGCTGTTCCGTACGTATAAGTATGCATATCCGCCAAAGGCGGATGCATACATATACGCACATCGCTCCCTCCACCGCAGCTCTTCAGCATTTTATCTTTTGGCATCTTTTATTATGCAATAGATTGTGCAATAGATTATGCATTTTATTGGTGAACATTGGTGTAACTCGTGGCTAAACAAAAATAAAACATTTTGCCAATGTTCCATTTTAAGTTAACTTTGCCTAGAACAAGTAAGTATGGAACAAATAAGAGAACTTGTATTTTACAAACACTATTTTCAAGCGTTTTTTGATACACAAACATTAAAAACAAAAGAAAAAATTGATTATGTACTTTTTGTACTTACACATGCTGACAGAGTACACGAGAAGTTTTTGAAGCACATAGAAACTGAAAAAGGACTCTATGAAATTAGGGTTGAAGTAGGCACTAATATTTTTAGAATTTTTTGCTGCTTTGATAAAGGAAAGATTGTTGTTTTGTTTAATGGCTTTCAAAAAAAGACCCAAAAAACACCAAAGCAAGAAATTGAAATGGCCAATAAATTAATGAAAGAATATTTTGAAAATAAATAATACAACAATGGCAACGAAAAAAAATAATATAACAACTTTTGAAGAACATTTAGAAAAGCAATATGGCAAACGTGGCACCCAAAAGCGAACCGAGTTTGAAATAAAAGCCAAAGCATTTTTAATTGGTGAGGTAATAAAAGATGAAAGAAAGATAGCAAAGCTTACACAAGAGCAACTTGCAGATAGAATTGGCTCTAAGAAAAGTTTTATTTCTAGAATCGAAAATGGGCATACTGATATTCAGCTTTCAACTTTATACAGGCTTCTCGAGTTTGGTTTAGGAAAAAAAGTTGAGCTTTCAGTTCGATAAATGAACGCTTTAATAGAATATTAACGAATGCTTTTTATTAGTGAAAATTAGTGCCATTCGTGGCTATAAACAATAAAAATACAAACTTGCTAATACAAAAATAATTTTATGCCACGCATTGCCGGAGTAGCTACTCAAAAAAATACAAAAGGAGAAATTACACACATTACAATAGATGTAAAAAAGCATAAGGAATTTGTTGCGCCCATGCTTGCGCAATTAGGTGTAAAAGAAAAAACCAAATTTGAAAAAGATTGGGAGAGAGGAATAAGTATTGAATAGGTTAGAAAAAGATCTTTAAATTTCATTGATAAGATGTTGAAGAAGTGATTCTACCTTACTGTAGCAAACAATAATAGTAGTTATAAAATTATTGTGAAGTTGAAAGTTGAAACAGTATCTTTAATTATGGAAACAACCACCCTACAAACATTCGACAATTATTTTTCTGCAAATATTATTCTTACCAGATTACAAAACGAGGGTATTGTTTGTTATTTAAAAGATGAATATACTTCCACTTTAAACCCATTTTTTGGCAATGTGATTGGCGGTATAAAATTAGCCGTGGATGACAGACAAGTGGAAAAAGCAACTGTATTATTAAAACAGTTTCATGATGAATTTATGAAAGCTGCCGTATGTCCCGATTGTGGACTAAATGAAATTATATTGGAAAGTGTACCTACGCCTTTGAATTTTATTACCAAACTCTTTACTTGGATGTTTACAAATTATCCAATTGCAGCAGAAAATATTTACAAATGCCAATCGTGCGGCTACGAAAGTAAAACCTTACCAGAAAATATGTCGGAACTTAATTGATTTTTGTTTCTTTAAAAGTACATGCCTCGAATTTTACCTGTATTCATTCAGAAAATACAAAAAAGAAAAATCACATCTTACTTTGTTACTTTACCGTAAGTGAGAAATAGTAAATAATAATCACACCATTTGGTTTAATATTGAATAAAATAATGAGCAAAGTTTATAACCTGAAAACTGTACAATTTTTACCCATAACGATGGAGAAGGCTTGGGAGTTTTTTAGCAATCCAAACAACCTTTCTACCATTACGCCTGACAAATTAAAATTTAAAACGCTCACTCAAAACCTTGGTGAAATGTATGCTGGGCAAGTGATAGAATATAAAGTACATCCTGTGCTGGGTATTCCACTTTATTGGATGACGGAGATTACCCATGTGGAGCATCATAAATTTTTTGTAGATGAGCAACGTTTTGGCCCATATACTATGTGGCATCATCAACATCATTTTAAAGTTGTAGAAGGCGGTGTAGAAATGACCGACTTAGTGCATTACAAATTACCGTTTTGGTTTTTGGGTGATATTGCCAATAGCCTTTTTGTAAAAGCACAGTTGAAGGAGATTTTTGATTATAGGTTTAAAAAAGTGGAAGAGATATTTTAGCAGATTGTAGATGTAAGATTTTTGATTTAAGATTGCTTTCTATGCAATGACTTTTAATTATGCCAACATTTTTTTTTAAACAATGTGTTGGGCAAATTGCATAATAAAAGCTAAATTGAAAAACCGAATTTGAACGGAGCGTCGCCAATCAAGCCATATCAGGGCTTTTCAGCTCGTAACCAAAAAATAAAATTCGAAGAATTTATTGGTATAACTTATTAAAATGATTGTAATAAATTTAAGCCCTGGAGTTAAACATTAGCACATTAGCAAATTATCGAATTAGCTAATTATGAAAATTACCCCGGCATTCTCCCTATATACTTTTCTATTTGTTTTATTTGATCTACAATTTGTGGCGTAGTAGGTTTAAAGCCTTTTGCTTTTCTAAAATATTCTTTGGCGGCTCTGTATTCTTTTTTGTTCATCATTATAGAGCACAATTGCAAATATGCTGCTGCATTATTTTCTTTATCGGGTAAGCCTGCACGTATGGCTTGGCGTATGTATGCTTCGGCTTCTTTCGATTTTCCTTTTTGCATAGAGAGCATTCCGAGTTGCAATTTATTTGGCCCTTCGGCTTGTTTGGTGAGTGCGCCGCCGCCGAGCTCTATGCTTTTTTTCATGTGTACTTCTGCGGTATCATAATCTTGATCTACCATAGCCAAATTTCCTTTTATGGTATGGTAAACCGATCGCATTGGTTTAATAAGCAACTGCGGAAAAATAATTGAATTCACTACTTTTTTTGCACCTTCCATATCGCCTTCTTCCATGTGCGCTTGTATGAGGCGCATTGGGCCAAACAAAAAATGCCCTGCAATAAGCACCACTGCTACAAGATACAATATAAACGATGGCCAAAAGCTCGTCTGATAATTTACAAAAATAGCCGCTGCAAGAAAAATAATTCCCAGCCAAATGCGGTATTTTATAATCGTATTCATCCATTTCATACTCAAAAAATTTGGTGTGCAAAGATAACGGGGAATTATGAATTATGGATTATGAATGATGATTGAGGGTGCCTTTAAAATTGTCGCTACTTAAATTCCTCTTTGAAAGTAACTTCTAGCTTAAAAGTCTGTTATGAGAGGTGTCACCTCTTGCGACAATTATAAATGCACCCGATGATTGATGAATATTGAGTTTAGATTTTGGAAATCCTTATTTTTGCGTTCCGAAAATGTATTGGTCCCGTAGTTCAATGGATAGAATAGAAGTTTCCTAAACTTTAGATCCAAGTTCGATTCTTGGCGGGACCACCTGACAGGAATCTTTCAAAATTTG
>JAYTGY010000143.1:0-3102 GCA_043733065.1 Ferruginibacter sp. | reverse complement strand
ATGCAAACAACTTTGAGGCATTAACACTTAAATCGTTAATTTATCTTAACCAACATCATTTTGCTGATGGTTTAGCCGTAGCACAACAAGCAAAAAATATCATCCCTTACAATGCTTTTGTGTATGGCATTTTAGTAGATGGTAATGTGGAAATGGGAAATTACGATTCGGCATTGGCTTGCGCACAAATGATGATGAACATTAGGCCCGACCTGCGCTCTTATGCAAGGGTAGCTTATCTCCGAGAAATTCATGGCGATTATAACGGTGCCATTAAAGCAATGAAAATGGCTATTGATGCCGGTGCGCCTGGCGATGAAGCTACAGAATGGTCGAGGGTACAAATGGGGCATTTGTACGAAAATATTGGCGACCTAAAAAATGCTGAAATGCATTATCAAATTGCATTAAACGAAAGACCAGGTTATATGTACGCATTAGCAGGCATGGCTCATGTAGCATTGGCAACAAAAGATTATAGCAAGGCTATTGATTACTATACTCAAGCACAGAAAGATGCCAACGAAGGCGCATTTAAAGAAGAGTTGGTTACTGTTTATTTTTTAGCAGGGCAAAAAGACAAAGCCGTAGAATTGACAAATGAAGTGATAAATGAACTAAGCAAAAATGCAAAAGCTGCCAATGCAGATGAAAGTATTGGACACTATGCCGATAAAGAATTGGCTTATGCATATCTGTCCATAAACAATTATAATAAGGCACTAGAGCATGCGCTACTCGAATACAATCGTCGCCCAAAAAATATTGAAGTAAATGAAACAGTGGCTTGGATGTACTATAAAAAAGGAGAAGCATCCAAAACCTTACCATATGTAAAAGCTGCATTAATTACCAATAGCAAAAACCCAACACTCCTTTGCAGAGCAGGTTTAATTTATGCAAAAAATGGAGATGCCATCAATGCTAAAAAACTTTTACAAGAAGGTTTACAAAACAATCCAAATATTGATGAAACATTAAAAGCAGAAGCCATGCAAGTAGAAAAAGTATTGTAATAGTGCATTAAAAATATTGCACAATTGTTTTTCATTATAAAAAATTACACCATGCCTATTCATACATCAACAACTAAAAAAATTTGCTTGCTCTTGGCAATTCTATTTTTTGCACAAATGCTTTTTGCACATACTATAAATTATAATTTAGAAAATGCTCCAACAAAAGATGTCGTTTGGTATTATACAAAACTTGGTTTCACACATATCATACCACAGGGTTACGATCATATTTTATTTATCGTTTCACTGTGTTTGTTAAGCACAAAAATAAAACCCATACTTTGGCAAGCCACCGCTTTTACGGTGGCACATTCTATTACATTGGCATTAAGTATGAAAAATATTTTTGTAGTGCCAAGCTCAATAGTGGAGCCCATCATTGCGCTTTCTATCGTTTTTGTTGCGTTAGAAAATATATTTATTTCGCAATTAAAACCTTGGCGAATTCTCGTTGTGTTTCTTTTTGGGTTAATTCATGGAATGGGTTTTGCCAGTTCGTTAAACGAAATTGGTTTACCCAATGGGAAATTTTTCACTTCCATACTCTCTTTCAATGCGGGAGTAGAACTTGGTCAAATGGCTATGATAGCGGCAGTTTTTTTTACCATAATTATTCCTTTTAAAAATAAATCTTGGTATAGAAAAAGAATTGTATTTGGCTTATCTACCTGCATTGCATTAGTAGCAGCTTATTGGGTATTGGAAAGGGTTTTTCTAACAACATAATAAATGATTCCCAACTATCCGTATAGTTAAGCGAAGCGTCTCTAAGGATTCAAAATAAAAGAGGGACTTTGTCTAGATAGCCTATGAACTTTAAACCCAACTATCCTTGTCTGCGTTGGTAGCCTCATACTCTCGCAAGCGCCCATCGACAACACTTGTGCGCCTCCGAGGCTTGGTAGACCAGCCGACCCACAATGATACACTCAAAACATTTTTAAAACAATTAACTTATCCCAAATAATGCTCAATAAAACCAAAATGATCAACACCTTTTTCGTAAAATAAAGCAGAAGAAAAATAATAATCCTCAGGTAAATTACAAAGACCTGTCTTTACATGATTGTAATGAATGCAATTCAACTTTTGATAAAACACAGCCGCAGAAAACAATTCAATATTTAATGAATCTCTTTGCCAAAAATTATATTTTCTATCAATAGCATTTACTTCGTATGCTTTTAGATTATCATCTTTTTCTAATTATTTTTTAAACTCCTTTGAAATATGTTTTATAAAACCATTTTATATTTTTTGTATGCTGTTGTTGCCTTTCGATTGCCAAACCTGTCCGCCGTTAGGAGGATAATGTGTAGGTGATTGCTCATAATAACAAAACCATTGATGGTAACTTTATCTTCTTTTACCAAAAACCTAAGTGCATCTACAACTATATTTTTGTACTTTTCTTCTTTTAATAAATGTTTCCATTCTTGTATGGTAGCAGTAAAAAATTGCGACCATTCTTGGGCGTATTGTTGTTTCATTTGCTGAAAATAAAACATTTTTTTTGGTTGGTTCATGTGTGTTGGGCTGGGATTACCTAAGGTGGGTCGGCTGGTTGAACCAAGCCTCGGCACATGCGCAATAGCCAACACCTCATTTATTGTTACTATTAGTACCAACCAAGGCAAATACTGAACTCGTTGCTACACTACCTGCACTTATAGAAAAATAAAATAACCAATACCACGCTAGTTTATTTGGGTACAGCCCGCAAGAATTATGGAATGGCGCTTTATCAAATAAAAATAGCTTTGGAGAAGGCTTTGCTGCTGCTAGGGTAAAAAGAAAAGAAGCCAATTGTACTTTTAATTGCTGTAAGACGTAATTTTGCTGTGCGTTCCAATATTGGTACGTTTTTGCGTGGAGTGTTCGTGTGCACGCATATGCCTGCCCCGCAGTATTGCGGGGGCAACTACCTACTCTTCCCTTTCACTTCTAAACACAAAAAAGCCCTCACGTTATAAACGCAAGGGTCTTTTAAATAAATATGGCAACTACCTACTCTCCCACATTTTTGTGCAGTACCATCGGCCATGAGGGGCTTAACTTCTCTGTTCGGTATGGGAAGAGGTGA
>JAYTGY010000142.1:0-2825 GCA_043733065.1 Ferruginibacter sp. | reverse complement strand
GTGCTCATACATATAGGCGATACGCAGAGCATAGAATTTGAACTGAGTACCTATTCATCTCACCTAAAAAATATGAAACATTTTATAGAAAACGCCAATGGTAAAACATTGTTTTTTATAGATGAGCTCGGTAGCGGTAGTGATCCAAACCTTGGTGGTGCATTTGCAGAAGTGATCATGGAAGAGTTGGCTTTTAAACATGCATTTGGTATTGTAACTACGCATTATTTAAACTTAAAAATAATGGCAAACAAAGTGCGTGGCATTATAAACGGTGCTATGCAATTTGACGAAGAAAAGTTATTGCCGTTATACAAATTGCAAATTGGTAAGCCCGGTAGTTCTTACACATTTTCCATAGCAGAAAGAATTGGGTTAGATAAAAAATTAATTTCACGAGCAAGAAAATTGGTGGACGAAGATCAATTTAGGTTGGATAAATTACTGAACCGTACCGAGCAAGATTTACAAAAACTAGATGCAGAAAAATTAACACTTGCAGAATTGCTAAAAGAAAACGAAGCGCTTAAAAAAGAAATGCAGCGTGTGGTAAAAAAAGAAACGCATAGTCAGGAAATGGAACGCATGCGTGAGCAAAATAAAATTAGCGAAGAAAAAATTACTTACTTAAAAGATATGGAGCGCCGCCTAAAAGCCATGGTAATAGAATGGCGCAAGGCAGAAGATAAAGATGCAGTAGTAAAAATGATACACGCATTGCTATTTAACCAAAAAGAAAAATTTCAACAGCAGAGCAAACAAAAAAAACTTCACGAAAAATTTATAGAAGTAGCCGGCGAAATAAAATTGGGCGATAAAGTAAAAATGCGACAAAACAGAAGCATTGGTATTGTAAAAGAAATACGAGGTAAAAAAGTAGTTGTGCAAGTGGGTATAATGCCTATTACAGTAGCGTTGGAAGATTTAACAATAGTGAAGGATAAGGAGGTGAAAGAATAATTTTTATAAGATATTCGATTTTCCCCACATCAAACGTTTGAATATACCACATCAAACGTTTGCAAATAGTTTACTGTCATATCCAATATGTAGAACACAAAAAGCATGTTATTATAAAGTTATATTTGATAACTAAACTAGCATGAATGAACATTCTTAAACCTCGATTAAATTTTTGGCAAATAATAAATATGAATGTTGGTTTTTTCGGCATTCAGTATAGTTTTGGGTTACAGCAAAATTCTGTTGCGCCTATTTATAGTTTTTTGCATGCCGATGCAGATAAGCTCCCAATTTTAAGTATTGCAGGCCCATTAACTGGATTAATAATACAACCAATAATTGGGGCGTTAAGCGATAAAACTTGGTCGCCAAAAAGAGGCAGAAGAAAACCCTACTTTATGTTTGGTGCATTATTTTGCTCACTTGCTTTATTTGCTTTTCCTTTTAGTTCGGCATTGTGGATGGCTGTAGGTTGTTTATGGGTGCTAGATGTAGCAAATAATACAGCTATGGAACCTTATAGAGCTTTTGTTGCTGATAGATTAGATGAAAATCAACAACACCAAGGTTTTTTAATGCAAAGCATGTTTACAGGGTTGGGTATTACTTTGGCAGCCTGGTCGCCAACACTTTTTAAACATATTTTGAAAGGTGAATCTGCCGCCGGTATTCCTTATTGGGTATTTGGTTCTTTTTTTCTTGGTGCAGTTTGTTCAATTGGTTCTGTTTGGTGGAGCATGAAAACTACACCAGAATTAGAACCATCGCCAGAAGAAATGGAACACATTAGAAGTAGTAAAACAAATGCTTTAACGCCATTTATTGATATAGCCGCTGCAATAAAAAATATGCCAAAAATATTATGGATGTTAGGGTTGGTATATTTATTCCAATGGTTTGCTATGAAAATTTATTGGGATTTTTTACCTGTATCATTAAACAAAACAATTTGGAATAGCTCTATTACTGATAACGAAATTTATAAAAATGAAGTAGTTCCATTTGCAGGACAATTAAATGGTTTGTATAATTTAATTACTATCGGTGCTGCTTTATTGTTACTCATTGTGGCAAAAAAGATGAATGCTAAATGGATACATGCAATTTGCTTATGCTTTGGAGCTTTAACAATGTTTGCGTTAACTACAATACATAGTAAAGTAGGATTAGCATTTTCCATGGTAGGTTTAGGAATTGCATGGGCTAGTATGATGGGAGTGCCATATTTAATTGTAGCAAGCAGTATTCCAAGGCAAAGATTTGGAGTGTATATGGGAATTATAAATATGCTAATCGTAATACCAATGTTGATTTATACTTTATCGTTTGGCAATATTTTTCGTGATTTATTAAATAGAGATGCAGTAGCTGCTATTAAATTATGTGGTGTGATGTTATTAATTGCTGCAGCACTAACTCTTCTGTTAAAATCAAAAAAGAAAGAAATTATTAATGAGCATTTAATTTAAAATTGGTAGCAGTATTAAAAAATTATAAAAATATTTATGAGTAAAATACTTTGCATAGGAGAGGCGTTGATAGATATGATTTGTACCGATAAAGGGCAAAGCTTATCTAATGGAGAAAACTTTTTAAAAAAACCAGGCGGCGCACCAACCAATGTGGCTGCGGCTATTGGAGCGCTTGGTGGCGAAGTAGAGTTGGCTGCAAAAGTTGGTAAAGATCCATTTGGCAATCAGCTTATACAAGTGATGAAAGATTTTGGTGTAGAAACAAAATGGATGTTGCAAGATGAAAAACATTTTACAACAATGGCTTTTGTAAGCCTAATGGAAAATGGTGAAAGAGATTTTGTATTTAATCGTGGAGCAGATGGGCAATTGAGTAACGATGATATTGCA
>JAYTGY010000141.1:0-10860 GCA_043733065.1 Ferruginibacter sp. | reverse complement strand
GTAGATGAATTATACCTAGAAAGCGAAGCGGATATTAAGAACAACGAATATACCGAGGCATTTAAAAAATGTGAGGCCATCTTATACGAAGAGCCAGACCATGCGCCTGCACACAACTCTATGGGTTGGATTTTTAAAACCCAATTTGATGATTATGCCCGTGCAGAAAATCATTTTCTTACGGCCATGAAAATGGCACCTAGTTATCCGCATCCTTATTTTCATTATGCTACATTGCTTACCGATTTAGAAAGGTGGGATGATTTAGATTTACATTTATCTTTTTGCGCAGAAATAGCTACGCTAGATAAATGTTGGATTTATAGCAAACGTGCAGCCATGTACGAGCTTTTGCAAAATTATACCAATGCCATAAATAATTATGAACGAGCCATTTTATTTTCCTTAAGCGATGATAAAATAAAAAGCTATAGAGAAGATATAGAACGTTGCTGCATAAAACAAGAAATAATAAAAAGAGCTGCCATTATAAAAAAAGCAACAACTTTGAAAAAAGCAACAAAGAAATAATACAAAAAGCATTCGCCAAAAGCTAATGCTTTTTTTAATTTATCTTCCGCCTTCTGTAAGTGGTTTATCCCTATTCAACATTTTATCTCTATTGGCAATTTCCCAAGCGGTATAAAAAATCATACGCACTCGCTTTTCGTATAAATCAAAATTTATTTTGTCAACCGTATCGGTAGGTTTATGGTAATCTGCTTTTAGCATACCATCGTAAAAAAATAATACTGGCACACCTTTGCGTGCAAAATTATAATGATCGCTTCGGTAATAAATTCTTTCTTTATCGTTAGGGTCATCAAATTTATAATCCAATACAAGGTTGGTATATTTGGCATTTGCATCTTCGTTTATCAGCGGCATTTCGCTGCTTATTTTATCGTGCCCTACTACATATACATAATTTAAAGTGTCGCCAGTTTTTCTTTCCGTATCAGTTCTGCCTACCATATCTGTATTTAAATCTACCGATGTTTTATCTAACGGAAACAAAGGATGGTCGCTATAATATTCACTTCCCCACAATCCTTTTTCCTCGCCACTTACTGTCATAAAAACCATGGTACGCCTTGGCTTGTTGCCATCTGCTGCTGCTTTTGCAAATGCAGTTGCCATTTCTATTACTCCGCAAGTTCCGCTACCATCATCATCTGCACCATAATATATTTTGCCATCATGTTTTCCTAAATGATCATAATGTCCAGTAAGAAAAACGTATTCATCTTTTTTATCAGTACCTTCAATTATGCCAATAACATTGCTGGCATTAATAATGTTTCGGACTTTATTAAATGTGTACTCTATCTT
This sequence comes from Ferruginibacter sp., assembly GCA_043733065.1. Lineage (GTDB taxonomy): Bacteria > Bacteroidota > Bacteroidia > Chitinophagales > Chitinophagaceae > Ferruginibacter. Next base: position 9,528 of record JAYTGY010000141.1, on the reverse strand, counting down.
TATTTTTTTATCCATTGCCTTTGTCAAAAATAAATTTTTTGCTATTGCTTTTTCCAAAATAGAATCAAATTCTAATGGTAATAATTTTTTTACAAAAGCATGCGAAACCAAAGCATAGCTTAAAGTCTTTGGCGTTTCTTCTGGTAAGCTTTCAAAATTTATTCCAGTGCTACTATTGTTATCTAGCATTCGTTTGCTAAATGTTTCCATAAGCGGGTTTATTACAAACACACCCACTGCGCCTCTTGCTTTTGCGGCAGCCAATTTATTTTCTAACCCAGGAAAAGTCCATTTAGATATTTTGCCAGCATCTGCATCTATAAAATATTTACCCGCTTTTTTAGGTTCGCCCAAAAATATTACAACAACTTTTCCTTTTACATTTATATTTTTATAATCGTTGTATGCTGCATCATCTATACCATAGCCTGCAAATATTAATTTGTTAGCCTTAAATTTTGCTGTACTATTTTTACCAAGTGGCACTAAAAAATCTTTACCATTTTCTGCAGCAATGCCATTTATAGAAAGTAAAGATGATTGCACACTATCTTGAAACAATGGATATAACTGCTGGTATGTTTTTAAAGCAGCAGGTTTTTTTAAACCCATTTCTATAAATTGATTTTCAATATATGCTGCTGCTTTGCGTTGACCTTCAGTACCAGTTTCTCTGCCTTCAAACTCGTCGCTTGCTATAATGGTTAAGTGTTTTTTTAAATCTGCAGCCGTAATCATATTACCATACTTTGCAGCAATATCTGTTTGTGCAAAAACATTTGCTGCAAAAAAGAGAAATGCTAATAAGAATAATTTTTTCATGTAAAGATTTTAATATCCAGCAATTTATACAAAAGAAAATAATTGTTTAAAAGAAATATATGAATGGCATTTTTCTCTGATAAAATTACCAAATGCATTCAAAAAAGAAAGGTTGCAAATTCAACAAGAACCTGCAACCTTAAACCTCTTAAACCTCTAAAACCTCTTCAACCTTTTAAACCTCTTCAACCCCTTAAACCTTTTAAACTTCTTCAACTTTATTTGTACGCTCCTCCAAAAACCTTCTTCAACAAATCGCTTGTACGTGCAGCAAGGTTGGTACGAATGTTTACTTCTTCTTTAGCAACCAAATCAAAAAGTGCATTGGTAGCACGTTCTGTAACATAACCCGTCAAATCAGGATTCACTTTTTTAAATGTAATAGGTAGGTTATTATACTTCGTTACCATTTCGCTATAATATTTTGTTGCATCGGTTTTATCTAACGATGATTTTATTACAGGTGCAAAAGCTGCCATTAATTTATCTGTTGTTTTATCTCTAAAAAAGTGTGTGGCACTCGTATCACCATTCCTAATCAAACCAATGGCATCATTAAGCGTCATACTTTTTATCGCATCTACAAAAATTGGTTTTGCATAGCCAGCTGCATCTTCTGCACCACGGTTTATTTGAAGAATAGCTTTATCCACCATACTATTAAAGCCAAGGCTACGTAAAGTGTTTTCAATCTTTTTTGCATCGGGCGGTAGCAAAACTTTGTAAATAGCGTCTTTAAAAAAACCATCAGTTGTGTTTAATTGTAATACTGATTTTGCAAGCCCTTGTGCCAATGCTTCTTTTATACCGTTGCCAGCTTCAGCATTAGAAATGCCTGTACCTGCACCCACAGCACCCGCAGCTTGGTTTAATACATCGCAAGAGCCAAGCGTAATGCTCATTAAAATAAGTGAAAGTGTAAATAATTTTTTCATGGTAGTAGTTTTTATTTGATTAGAGAATGCAATTTTGAAACCAAATAAATATTTGAATTGTTAAAATACTTTAATAAAGGTAACCCTTTTTTCAGTTTCCAAACATTAGCAAATTAGCTAATTAGCAAATCAGCTAATTAACTACCTTTGCAGCCGAATTAAAAATAATTATGAGCGCACAACATTTATCTGAACAAGAAATTATTAGAAGAGAAAAATTAGCAGAGCTTACCAAACTTGGTATTGACGCATATCCTGCAGCATTGTACCCTGTAAATATTACTGCAGCAGAAATAAAAGCAACTTATAAAGAAGAAGAAAATAAAGCGGATTTTGCTAACGTGTGTGTGGCAGGGCGTATAATGAGTGTACGTGATATGGGCAAAGCAAATTTTGCAGTGCTGCAAGACTCCACAGGCAAAATACAATTTTACATAAAGCAAGATGATATATGTACAGGCGAAGATAAAAGCATGTATGCAAATGTTTGGAAAAAACTGATTGATATTGGAGATTTTATTGGTGTGAAAGGATACGTGTTTACAACAAAAACTGGCGAAACTTCAATACATGCAACAGAGTTTACTATTTTAAGTAAAGCACTTCGTCCATTACCCATTGTGAAAGAAAAAGATGGAGAATCTTTTGATGAAGTTACTGATCCAGAGTTTCGTTATCGCCAGCGCTATGCAGATTTGATAGTAAACCCTGGCGTAAAAGAAGTTTTTATAAAGCGTACAAAAATGGTAAATGCCATTCGTACATTTTTAAATGAGCGTGGGGCATTAGAAGTAGATACGCCAGTGTTGCAAAGTATTCCTGGTGGTGCGGCGGCACGCCCATTTACTACACATCACAATGCATTGGATGTGCCTATGTATATGCGTATAGCAAACGAATTGTACCTCAAAAGGCTTATCGTTGGTGGGTTTGAGTGGGTGTATGAGTTTAGCAGAAATTTTAGAAACGAAGGAATGGACCGCACACACAACCCAGAGTTTACGGTGTTAGAATTTTATACAGCATACAAAGATTATGAATGGATGATGGATACCACAGAGCAGTTGTTGGAAAAAACTGCTATAGCTACTAATGGAATTGCAACAGTAAAATTTGGTGAGAAAGAAATTAGTTTTAAAGCGCCCTACAAACGCATCACAATGTATGATGCAATTAAGGAGCACACTGGTTTTGATATAAGCGAAATGGATGAGGCTGGCATAAGAGATGTGTGCAAGCAATTACATATTCATGCAGATGAGAAATGGGGCAAAGGAAAATTAATAGATGAAATTTTTGGTGGCAAGTGTGAGCATCATTATATACAACCTACTTTTATTACAGATTATCCTGTAGAAATGAGTCCACTTACAAAAAAACACCGTAGTAAACCTGGCTTGGTAGAGCGTTTTGAGTTGATGATAAATGGTAAAGAAATTGCCAATGCATATAGTGAGCTCAACGACCCTATAGAACAACGAGAGCGTTTTGAAGATCAAATAAAACTGATGGAGCGTGGCGATGATGAAGCCATGTTTATAGATCATGATTTTCTTCGTGCATTAGAATATGGCATGCCGCCTACAAGTGGTATTGGCTTTGGTATAGATCGTTTGTGTATGTTGCTTACTGGGCAGGTTTCTATACAAGATGTGATGTTGTTTCCAATGATGAGGCCTGAGAAAATGGATTAAGAAATTATCAGTTATTTTATATGCCCCAAAACTTTTTTTGGGGCTTTTTTTATATCGCTTTAATTATTTTTAAGCAACAATAAAATGCATTACTTTATTATAGCCCGTTTAATTTTTATACTCACCGGTATCGATGTTCCACCATTTACAATTACCAAATCCGATTTTATTAATCCAATACCTTGGGCATAATAAATATCGCCTGATGTAGTAATAACGCCAGTTAACGTTTTTGTTTTTTCGGTATAAACTCTATAAACATTTTTGAAAGTTTGAGCATCTATAACAAGTGTAGGTATTTTTTCTTTTATGGTATATGAAAATGTTTCATCTCCATTTACACCACCAATCCAACTTTGATTAATACTCTTAGATGTATCTAAAACTAATAATTGTGGCTTAGTGGTGCCAGGCGTGAAAATTGTATAATATTTTCCTCCATCTTGTCGTATATATTGGTTGCCATTTAGCTCATCATTAAACACATGAAATGAAAAACCGTAGGCAGCGCTATCATAATTTAAACTTACATAATTATAATCGGTAGGTGCCAATACAGAAACTGTTCTTGTATATACCCATGAAGAACCAGGCACGCTTGGTTGATAGGATAGAGAATCTTTGCTTCCTACAGCTATTTCTATACTCTCTATAGCCGCATTTTTTTTGCATGCAGAAATTCCTATTACTATTATAAATAAAAACAATAAATATTTCATACGCTGTTTTTTGATTAACGAAATTACTTATTAAAATGCATGTGTGCTGGGTGCATTTAAAATTGTTGTAAGAGGTGTCACCTTTATTAGATACTTTTAACTCGAAAGGGCTTGTCAAAAGGTAACACCTCTAATTCTAAAGAGGCGACAATTTTAAATACACCCTGTGTGCTATAATGTTGAATTTTTCCTCCAATTGCACTATTTTTACTACATTGTAGCCCAATTATAGAATCGCTTTATGAAACACAATTTACTACTTTTCATTTTTTCGACAATAACTTTTTTTTCTTGCAGTAAAGAAGGCAAGGGCATACCCGAAGCACAAGGAGGTTTGCTGCCTACCAATTATATTACCATAAAAGCAAGTTCTTTTTTGCCTGCAAATATTACTGCTGTAAAAGGATCTTCGTTTACATTCGTAAATCAATCTGGTACAGTGCAAGGTATTTATTCTTACGATAGTGTTTTTATAAACAAACAAGGTATAGCGGATAATACATCTTATTATTATAAAAAAGATACAATGAGCACTGGCCCAGTTACAATTTATTATTTTATGGCGGGTAAGCCAACTGTTACTGGGTCTATAACACTAACGCCATAATATGTTTCTACAAATAGCACCATATATTGGCTACTTAGCATCTTTATTTTTGGTTATATCGTTGCTTGTAAATGGCGATATGAAATTTAGAGTGTATAATCTCTTAGGCGGAATTTGTTTTATTGTGTATGGTTTTGTTTTTAATGTATGGCCTGTTATCATTACCAATAGTATTCTGTTTTGCATAAATGTTTTTTACATTAATAAACTTCATCAACACAGAGAAGATTTTGAATTGATAGAAATAAAAGGCGATGAAAAATTAATTGAGAAATTTATTGCTTTTTATAAAAATGACATTGATAGTTTTTATCCAAATTTTGATGCAGCACAACTGGTGGGTAATATCAACTACATTGTACTGAGAGATTTGGTGATAGCAAACATTTTTAGTGTGAAGGTGCTCGACAATGGCGATGCACTCGTATTAATAAATTATACTTTAAAAAAATACAGAGATTATAAAGTAAGCAAGTTTCTTTTTGAAAAAGAGCAAAAAGAATTATCTACAAAAGGTATAAAAAGAATTTTGTACGATAATACACTTGTTAATAATTACGCCAAGTTTTTTAAGGTAATGCAGTTTGAAAATGATGGAAAATATTTTTACAAAACTATTTCATAAACCTTTCGTTTTTTATTTATGTAAATTCGTGTTATTCCTAGCTAAACAATTTACTTTTATTCCCTAGATGAAACAACATGAAAAAATATTTTTTTATATTCTTCCTATGCATATGCGCACAAGCATATGCACAAGACAATCCTTTTATACGCTTAGTAGAACTTACCAAAGAAAAAAATATTGTAACAACTGCCAGACAATTTATTATTGGTAGCACATGTAAAACTTGCTTGCTTACCATAAACGATAATGCAGTAAGAGTATATAGTACAGGAGCATTTGCTTTCGAATTAAATTTACAACCTGGCGATACAAGTTTTTTAATAACAGCTAGCAATGCGGCTGGTAAAACATCTACCAAAACGATGGGATTTTCGTACACACTTTCAAAGCCGGCAGAGGCTGTAAAAACATTGGGTATAGAAAGCATTCAAACTTTTCCTGAAGGCAATTTGGTTTTAATGGCTGGCGATAAAATTCAATTTAAAGTAAAGGCATTTCCTGCAAGCAATGTGAGCACAATAAATGGAACAGTATTGTACGAAATGCCAACATCTGCTACCAAAGGAATGGCGGGTATTTATCAAGGTGAGTATATTATAAAAGCTATTGATAATTTTTCTGCCGCAAAAATTCCTATAACAATTGTAGGAAAAGATGGACAAAAAATAACAAGAGAAACGAACAATACATTTGCTATTATGTCGCCCATAAGTAGCGATGTATGTTTTACAAAAGGAAGGCTAGCACATTTGTTATATGGTTTGGGAGAAGATAGATTGGGCGGTGCAAAAATTGGTTACATAGATAGTATGATACCGCTAAAAATTATTGGCAAAGTTGGTGGCGATTATAAAGTACAATTAGCACCTTACAAAACGGCTTACATACCAGATGATGTGGTTTCACTTGCGCCTAAAGGCACATTTAATAACGCTGCGCTAACAGACCGCTGGCAAGTGTTTGGCGATAGTGCATACGATTATGTAACACTTGGGCTTACGAGTAAGCAGCCTTACCAATCTATGCAAGAAATAGATCCATCTCGTATTATTGTAGATGTATTTGGCGCTACCAACAATACCAATTGGATTACACAATTGCAAAGTGTAAAAGAAATAAAAAATGTATTGTATGAACAAATACAAGATGGGATTTTTCGTATAACCATTTATTTAAAACATAAGCAACACTGGGGGCATAGCATTTATTACAAAGGCAATATGCTTACTATAAAAATAAAACAACAACCTGCAAGCCTTGCTTTAAAAAATCTTACCATAGCGGTAGATGCAGGGCATGGCGGTAGCAACACTGGCGCTGGTGGTCCTACAAATTCTTCTGAAAAAGATTTAACGCTTGCTATTTCTCTTAAGCTGCAACAAGCTTTGCAAAACGAAGGTGCAAAAGTTATTATGACTCGTACCACCGAAAAATTTGTGGACAATAAAGACCGTATTTTAATTTACAGAGACAACACGCCAGATTTACTCATCAGTATTCATCTCAATTCTTCCGGCGATCCTATTCGTGCAGGCGGCACAAGTTCACTATACAAATACATTGGTTTTAGAAATTTGAGTTATTGTATAAACAAACGCATGCTACAACTTGGGCTTAAAGAATATGGTAATATTGCTGCATTTAATTTTATGCTCAATAGTCCAACCGAATATCCAAATGCATTGGTAGAAACATTATTTCTTAGCAATCCCGCAGAGGAAGAACTAGTTTTGGATCCTGCCTTTCAACAAAAAATGGCAGAGAAGATTGTAGCGGGTGTGAAGGATTTTTTGGCGGGTGTTGGGGAGGATAAATAAAAGTAGATACCAACTCTTAAAAAATCGGATGCCAACTTAAAAAACGGATGCCAACTTTTAAAAAGTTGGTATCCGTTTTTTTAAACCTACCAGTATTTCTATTTAAAAATCTCATTCAATACCCCAGCCAAATGCACACCGCCTTTCAATAACTGATCATTTACCGAAGCAATAAATTTAAAATTGTACAAAAAATCTAATCTACTATCGGGTATAGTTTCTGCATATACTTTTTCGGAAAGTTGGTAGCTATCGTACATCCATTGCGTAAGGGTTTGTTTTTGCCATGCTGTACGTTGCGCAGGCGTTGTATGATTTATAGCAGCAGCATATTCTGTATAACTCATTTGCTGAAAATTAATAAGTCTATCATCCCACACTTGGTGCAGGTTTGTTTCTTCGCCGAACCATTTTAATTTTATACTATTGCCACCACGGTCTTCTTCTCTGCCTACATGCATGGGCTGGTGTATATCGCCTATTATATGTATGAGCAAGCGCAAGTACAATTGTTTTGTTTCTATGGGCAATAATTTATTTGTTTTTAATTCTTTCACCATAAAATTTATTTTGGTGTAAGCATCTGCTGCCGTATCTGCTATTAAAAATAATTTCATAGAGTCTGCCGTAAGACCTGCTTTTAAATTTACATAATGCCAAGGCGAAAGATATTTGTATGCAGGATCACTCTTTATAAAATCAGGCCAATTACTTGCCATTGCTACACTCTCAAAACCCAGTATTTTTTGTATTTCAATTTTTGCTTTTGGTGTAAGATAACTATCGGCTATTTGGCCTACAATCCGGTGACCAAGTACGCCCCATGCGCTGCTTGAAAATGGTAGGTAAATAAATAAGCAAATAAGGGTTAGTTTTTGAAATATTTTCATGTGTAAAATTTGAGTAGCAAATGTAATAGATTTTACCTTAGGTAAAAATTAATTGCCGAGAAGTCGACAAGGCGTATTTTTCATAGTACAAATTTTTTTGTATTTGGATAATTTTTTTATTGCGTAGAAATAAAACGACTTTCCGCCTTTTCGGCAAAAAAAACTTTGCGACTTTGTGACCATAATAATTTTTTGTAAAATAATAGACCATGTAACTTTACATTCTAAAAAAACTACACATGCAAGACTTAGTAAAAGATTTTAACGACTATCGAGTAAGAATGAACGATCTCATTTTAAGCAAAGAAAACCTTGTCATAAAAAGACTCTGGAATTTAGATACCAATACCTACACCGCTGGCGCATTAGATATAAAAACAAAAGAATTACTCGGGCTTGTAGCAAGCATGGTACTTCGTTGCGATGATTGTATAAAATACCATGTAGGCAAAGCGCACGAACTACATGTGAGTACCGAAGAGTTGTACGAAGTATTTGCAGTAGCAAATATTGTAGGTGGTACTATTGTAATTCCTCATACACGCAGGGCTGCCGAATATTGGGAAGCATTAAAAAACTAATACGAAGATTTCAGTGGCAAAAATATTTCTGCCATCATACACCTTACACTACCGCCACCAATAGTTTCTATAGTTGGTATAGCAAGTGGAAGTAGCTCGTAATATTTTTCAATAGTATCTTTTTGCTCTGCCATTAAGCAATTGTATGCTGTTTGTGATAATGCTAGTAAACGTTTACCAGTATTCGTTTGTAGCGCTAGCATATTGCCTGCAAAATTATTCATTTGAGCAAAGCCAATGTCAACTATTACGTACCCAGTATGTTCAAATGATTGTAAAACTTGTGCTCTTTCATTTTTATCAACAATACTTTCTGCACAAATAATCACAACTTTTTCAGCTATACACATCATCACATTTGTATGATAAATTTCTTGCCCAGCCTCATCACAAGCAGTAAAATAAATTGGTTTATAAAGTAGCACATCGCAGAGTTTAATAAAAATTTCATTATTGGTTCTGGGAGATAAACAAGCATAAGCCATTTTATGCTCATGGTCAAAAACTATACTGCCAGTGCCTTCTAAAAATTTGTTTTCGTTTTCGTAAATAGAAAAATCGATTATTTTTTTAACTTCAAATTTTTCCCTTAATGTTTCAATAATATCTACCCTTCTTTCTGCTCGCCTATTTTCGGCAAACATTGGGTACAAAACAACAGTTCCATCTGCATGAAAACTCACCCAGTTATTTGGGAAAATTGCATCGGGTTTAATTGGGCTTGCAGTATCATTAATAGTGGTAACATCTATTCCTCTTGCAATAAGTTGTGCTTTAAAATTTTCAAACTCTTGCTTTACTTTTTCACTTATACTTTCGTTAGCATCTTCAATGT
>JAYTGY010000140.1:0-3473 GCA_043733065.1 Ferruginibacter sp. | reverse complement strand
CTTCCTTCGCCAAATCAATCATAGGCTGCGGAAACACACCAAAAGCAAAAATCATAATTACAATAAGTGCCAACCCCAATTTTTCGTTGAAAGAAATATCTGTTACATTTTCTATAGTTGCATTTGCATTACCATAAAAAACTTTTTGTATCATATTTAAAGTATAAACCGCTGCAAGTATAATACTGATTCCTGCTACTGCTGCCATCCATACATTGTGTTTGTAAATACCTGCAAACATCATAAACTCTCCTACAAATGCATTTGTCAATGGCAGTGCAATATTAGCAAATGCAATGATTACTAAAAAGATTGTAAGCGTTGGTGCTTTATGTGCAAGCCCACCAAGCTTACGCATATTTTTTATGCCTGTTTGTCTTTCTACAATATCAAGTACAATCCACAAGCCTATTATATTTATACCATGGTTAAACATCTGTATCATCACCCCTTCTAAACTAAGATTATTCATAGCAAAAATAGCCGCACACATTAAACCAATATGCGCAATAGATGAATAGGCAACGAGCTTCTTCAAATTATCTTGCATCATGGCTATACAGCTTGCATAAATAATTCCGATGATGGATAGTATCATTACAATATTGGTAAACTTTGGTACTGCTAAAGGAAACAATGGTATCAACCATTTGATAACTCCAAACAAACCCATTTTTACCATTATGCCCGAAAGCACCATCGTTACTGATGTTGGCGATTGGTCGTACGCATCGGGCTGCCAAGTATGAAAAGGAAAGATGGGCATTTTTATTGCAAATGCAATAAAGAATAACCAAAACAACCAACCTTGTTCACCTGCACTTAATGTAGCTTTATAAAATGATGGCAAGGAAAATGAATGCATAACTTGTGTACCATCTTCAAAAATTCTTGGCCCTGTATGCATATACACATATATAATACCTACGAGCATAAGCAACGAACCTGCGAATGTGTACACGAAAAATTTAAACGTGGCATGTATCCTTTTTTCACCACCCCATATACTGCTTAAAAAATAAACAGGTATAAGAGCAAGCTCCCAAAAGAAATAAAATACCAATGCATCTTTTGCTAAAAACACTCCCATCAATCCACATTCTGCTAGCATCATTAGTCCAAAAAACACACCTGCATTTTTGTACGTATTTTTTCTAGTAGCAATAAAAATAATAGGAAAAGAAACAGCTGTTAATAATGTGAGTATTCTTCCAACACCTTCAAGCGATGTATAAAAACTTGTACCAATATTACTTAACCATAAATAATTTTGAAAATTGTAGCTTGCAAACTTTACATCCGTAAATGCAAACGTAGAAAGTGATATAGCCAACACTATCAATGAACCAAACAGCGCAATATTTTTTGCAGCAGTTTCAGATTTTACAGTAAAACAAAATATACCCGCCAATAGTGGCAGCCACATTAATAATTCAGGAAAAGTAATATAATTGCCCAAAGCCTAATTTTTTATAAACAGTTGTATAATAAATAACAGTAACATTCCAATAACCATCAAGAGTACATAAGCGCCTACTTGTCCGCTTTGCAACCAACGCAATTGTCGGCTACCATAGTTTACAAATTTACCTGTACCATTTACCATTCCATCTATTCCCTTTTTCTCTACAATATTTGTAAAGAAAGCCGATACAGAACGAAGTGGATTTGTAATAATTTTTGTATAAAGCTCATCGAAGTACCATTTATTTTCCAACACTTCGCCAAAGCCACTGGATGCTACTTCATTTTCCTTTTTGTAATTTTTAAATTTGTTTAAGCCAAATGACAATCCCAATCCTGCAAGTAAAACTGAAATACTCATTAATCTAATTTCAGTACCATGGCTTAATTCAGGCTTAATTGTTATAGCATTGCTTTGTGCAAATATTGGTTCAAGAAATGCTTCTAAATGATGTCCACCTTTCATAAAAACTTCGGGAATACCAATCCATCCACCAACGATGGCTAATACTGCTAATACAATTAATGGAATTGTAATTGCTTTTGGACTTTCATGCAAATGATGCTCTTGATCATGTGTACCTCTAAAAGAACCCAAGAAAGTCATGGCATATAAACGGAACATATAAAACGCTGTCATTACTGCACCTGCCACACCAATACCCCAAAGTATAGGATGCTTTGCAAAAGCCGCAGCTAGTATTTCATCTTTACTAAAAAACCCAGAAAACGGTGGCATACCTGCAATGGCAATACAACCAATTAAAAATGTAAGATGTGTTGTGGGCATATATTTTTTTAGTGCTCCCATGTTGCGCATATCTTGCTCACCACTCATAGCATGTATTACACTACCTGCACCTAAGAACAACAATGCTTTAAAAAATGCATGTGTCATTACATGAAAAACAGCTCCTGTATATGCTCCTACGCCTAATCCTAAAAACATATAACCTAATTGGCTGACCGTAGAATATGCCAATACTTTTTTAATGTCGTTTTGTTTGATAGCAATAGTAGCCGCAACAATGGCTGTAGCCAAACCAAACATAGCAATTACATTTTGCGTAGCAGGCGCCATGGTAAATAATATGTTGCTACGTGCTATCATGTAAATACCTGCTGTTACCATCGTAGCTGCATGTATAAGCGCACTCACGGGTGTTGGGCCTGCCATGGCATCGGGCAACCAAGTGTATAAAGGTATTTGTGCACTTTTACCACAAGCTCCTAAAAATAACAATGCGGTTATTCCTGTAATATCAAATGAAGATAATTTATCTAAACTTGCTTTTGTAAATACTTCATCATACTGTACTGTACCTACTTTATTTATCAACCAAAAAACGGCCAACAAAAAACCAAGGTCACCAATACGATTCATGATAAAAGCTTTTTTTGCTGCATTGGTATAATCATTATTTTTAAACCAATATCCAATCAATAAATAAGAGCAAAGCCCCACGCCTTCCCAACCAAAAAACATAATGATGTAGTTGCCACCCATCACCAACAACAACATAGAAAAAACAAACAAATTCAAATAAGAAAAATATTTTGCAAAATCTTTGCTTGGCTCATCGTGCATGTACGATGTAGAATAAATATGTATTAGAAAACCTACGCCTGTAATGATTAATAAAAATAAAGAAGAGAGTTGGTCTATCTTAAAATCGAATGCAACTTTAAGAGCTTCAATATTTATAAGATTGAAATAATGTGCATTAAATATTGTGCCGTTTTTTACTTGCAAAAATGCCATTACACTTAGTGCAAAAGCAGCAAAGATTGTTGCACTAGCTATAAAGCCCGATGCGCTTTTTGATAAAATATTTCTTCCTAAACCAGTGATAAGAAAACCTATCAACGGTAGTAGAGGAATGAGGCAAATTAATACATTGTTCATAAAAGAGATAATAGATAATAGACTTTAGACACAAGATTATTGCGCTGTATCATTATCCAATTTAATTTTTCAATCTGTTTAAAAAGTTTACATCAATACTATG
>JAYTGY010000139.1:0-2454 GCA_043733065.1 Ferruginibacter sp. | reverse complement strand
TGAACATTGGTAAGTTATATTTATCTTTAGTACAAAGCCGAGCAGCGGTTCCGGGCGGAAGTTTTTCAAATTCCACCACATCGCCAAGCGCTACCGTTGCAAGCAATTTTGCGAAAACCTTAAATATTTTAAACCATGAAAAAAGTTTTATTTCTTTTTATTTTAGGAATTATTTTCTTAAAATCAAACGCTCAGGAATGTGGAACACAAACAAATTATCCGAACAAAATTCCCTCTTACACAATTACAACTAATGAAACTTTTGACAACTCAGCAATTTGTGTGAGAGTCTTTTTTCATATTGTGAGAAATAGTGCGGGTACAAATGGTTTTAATACTTCTAACATACAATTTTTAGTTAATGGTCTCAACCAAGTTTACAATTTACACAACATAGTAATTGTGAATCAGGGAAATGATGTTATAAATAATGATACTTACGGAGTTGAATTTAATGATGGAGAATACAATTCATTAGTTCAATTAAATAATGTGCCTAATGCAATAAATATTTATCTTCTGCCTGTAGATGTAAGTGGAAGTCCAGCCTATGCAGGAAAGGCAAATGGTATTCCAGGTAATGCACTTGTTGTATCATCAAGTTATATAACAACTTCATCACTACCTCATGAATTAGGTCACTGTTTAAATTTATTTCACACACACCATCAAGTTGAAGCAGGAGGCTGTGATGAAACTTCTAGCGATAAAAGTTGCTCAAGTTGTGGTGATTTTGTTTGTGATACCCCTATCGACCCTGTTTTATCATGCGGCAGCAATGTAAATGCGGTCACTTGTACTTTTATAGGAGGTGGGTATTCACCTTTAACTAACAACATTATGTCTTACTCCTGCAAACCATGCAGAAATGCTTTTACATCACAACAAGGAGCAAGGATGAGAACGAGTTTAGCTTATGACCCAATACTTGCAAATTTTAGAACGGTTGAATGCATAAGTATTACAGGAAGTAACCCACTTTGCACAAATGGAGTTTACACCCTAAATAATGCTCCAGCAGGCTCCTCATTAGTGTGGAGTATAAATTTACCAAACATTGCTTCCATCATCGCATCAGGTAATTCTTGTACTGTAACGAAAAATGTAAATGGTCTTGTAACGCTTACATGTTCAATAACTACTGCGAATGGAACACTCATAATATCAAAGAATATAACTATTGGTACAGGGAATTCAATTAGGTTTAGCCAAAATTTAATTGTATGCGAAACGAGAAGACATTATTATTATGGAACCGTCAATCCTGTTCCATTTGCAGGAAATAATTATAAATGGTATGCAAAAGATATGTCTAACCCTTCAAATCCATTTGTATTAAAACAAGAGAATTTAGGAAATACAGCTGATTTTCCTTTAAATAGAAATGGGAGAGTAACAAACAACTATACGATTCGAGTAGTTGCAACAACAACTTGCGGAGATATCCAATCTATAGATGCAGAAGGATTATTATATGCTGCACCTTGTGCTGCATTAAGAATTGCTATAAGCCCTAATCCAAGTAGTGGGTTAATATCTTTAAATTATGATGAAGAATTATCGAATCCTGAGGTAAGAAATAATTTTAAAGTATTTGACTTAATTGGTAATTTAGTTTACGAAAGAAACTATACTATATTTGGAAAAAAACAAGACTTAGATTTAGGCAAACTTAAAAAAGGAAATTATATGTTAAAAATAACAAATGGCAAAGAAGAATCGACTTTTAATATTATATTACGTTAAACTTTTTATCATGAAAAAATACATTTTTATACCAACTTTAATTTTGGGAATATTTGTAAGTTGTAAAAAAGATAAGCCAATAATTACAGTGCCAAATCCCGAGATATTATTGAAAGGTGGTACTTGGCAACTTACTAAATTTAAAAGCCCTACAGGTGCTTGGAAAGATTCAGTAGGAATATTCTATAAATTTACGAGTGATACAACTATTTTAACAAATAGAAACAGTCCGCCATGTGATGGTAAATACGATGCAATTAATTCAAGTGGTTTAAAAACTATTACTTGTACTTTTTGGTATTGTAAACCTTCCGCCAATCATGCCTTTAGTATAGAATCAATTGAAGGAAATAACATGACAATATTTTATTCCGATGAAATTGCAGGAAATATCATACAGTTGAAAGAACAATATGTAAGACAATAATTAATCAAAAAAAGTAGATTGCCAAAACTTGAATTTCTGAATTTAATCGAACAATTTTTGACAATCTACTTTATAAAATCTATTAAAATTCGTAATTAAATATACGAAGCTTATTATAGAAACTGCTTGCAACATGGGGTTTTGCAATATTGGGGCAGAAGCAATACCCATCAGCATTGGTTCGCTATTGGGCTGTGGTTCGGGCAGAAGTTTTTCAATCATCTTTTGTACTTTATTTGTACATTTATTTTTCAATTGGGCAGCAGTTCCGGGCGGAAGAG
>JAYTGY010000138.1:0-7614 GCA_043733065.1 Ferruginibacter sp. | reverse complement strand
TGTCAATTCATTTTTTGTATAAACTGCACCAGTAGGATTACATGGCGATGAAAACATGAAAAGTTTTGTCTTTTCTGTTATGGCATTTTCTAATTCCGATGCAGTAATTTTATAGCCATTCTCCAATGTTGTATTTACAAATTTCACAACACCGCCAGCAAGTTTTACAATCTCACTATATGTAACCCAATATGGTGTTGGAATAATAACTTCATCGCCTACATCTACAAGCGCAAGCACAGCATTGGCAATACTTTGCTTAGCACCAGTGCTCACAATAATTTGTGCAGGAGCATAGTCTAAATTATTGTCTCTTTTTAGTTTTGTACACACAGCTTCTCTAACATCAATGTAGCCAACAACTGGTGTATAATGGCTAAAGTTTTCGTCTATTGCTTTTTTTGCTGCATCTTTAATATGTATTGGCGTATCAAAATCGGGCTCACCCAAACTGAGGTCAGTAATATCAATTCCTTGCCCCCTCAATTCTCTTCCAAGCTTGGCCATCTTCAAAGTTTCGGGTTCATTAAATTTATCTAGTAAAGAAGAAAAATGCATAACGATTTTTAGATGTTGAAGCACAAATGTATTGTTATTTATTATCTCGCATATACTATTTACCATTTATTATTTACCAATTATTTTAGACAATAAAATACATACATTACCATTGTTTATGCTCATAAAAGCATTGTCATTGCTAAAACAGCTGAACAGATAACCTTGAACTTTAAACATTAAATTTTCAATCTTCAACTTTCAACTTTTCCCTATCTTAGCAAAATGAATACTTATGCAGAGGAAAATTATTTAAAAGCGCTCTTTAACCTAAGCAAAGAAAAAGGTGAAGTAACTGTGCAAGAACTGAGCAAAGAGCTACAAATAAAAATGCCTTCTGTAAATAGTATGGTAAAAAAATTGGCAGAAAAAAAACTCGTATATTACGAAAGTTATAAACCGCTTCGCTTAACAGACATTGGCAAAAAAGAAGCAGGCTTAATAATACGTAAGCATCGATTGACAGAAATGTATTTGGTAGAAAAAATGGGCTTTGGATGGGAGCAAGTACACGAAATTGCAGAGCAAGTAGAGCATTTACAATCTCCCTTATTTTTCGATAAAATGGATGAACTAATGGGCTTTCCAAATGTAGATCCGCATGGCTCGCCCATACCAGATAAAGATGGTAAAATACTATGGCTTCAATATAAAAAACTGAGCGACCACAAAGTAGGCGACAGTATTAAACTTGCAGCAGTAACCAATTCATCCGAAGATTTTTTAAAGTTCTTAAACAGCCGTGAGCTTCATCTTGGGCTAGTGGTAAAAGTTATTGCAGTAGAAAATTTTGATGGCAGTATGGTAGTAAATTATGGTAAAAGAGAGAATGAAATGTTGAGTAAAATGGTAACGGAAAAATTATTAACTGAAAAAATATAATAATGAAATACAGACCAAAGTTAGTTATCAAACCTACAACAAGAGATAAATTTATCCAGCTTTTTTCTTACCTGTTTTTATTAGCCAGTTATATTATGGCTTTTTGGATTTATTCAACATCTCCAGAAAAAATTCCGTACCATTTTAATACAAATGGATTGCCAGATATTATGGAAACAAAAAGATATATTTTTGCCATACCTTTAATGGCCACTTTAGTTTTTTTGCTGTTAAATTTTCTTTTTAAAAGACCACACAAATACAATTATTCGCAAGAGTTAAATGAAGATAATGTAGAAGAAAATTATAGAAGAGGAATACTGCTTTTAAGGGTACTAAACATTGTTATTATTGCACTAGCAATTGCTTTTATTTACGAAATATATATTGGCATTGAGCATTACTATTATCCAGCAAAAGGAATAATAACAACAGATTAATTTAAAAAACCAAATTTATTTATTAAAGACGCTTAAAAACATCTTCTTGTAATGTAAGTTCAAAATATATGCATTGAAGAATTTATCTTATTTGAAAAATATTTCAGTAGCTCCATAGCCATACAATTGATGGTACTGATTTACAAAAGATTTCACATCCTTTTTCAATTTTAATATATCGTGTATTTCTTCTTTTAGTTTACCCTCTCCTACGCCATGTATGATGGTAAGTATAGGTTGCTTGTGCGCTACAGCAAGCTCATAATATTTTTCAAAAGCATTGAGCTGGGTAGTTAGTATTTCAAAATTGGTTAGATCTTCCCAATGGTTGTTTAGCTTTTCAATATGCAAATCTACCACGCTACGAGCAGGTGGTAAGTTTTCTCTAATCTTACCTGCATCATACACTCTAAAGCCTGCACCGCCAAGTCTGCTCAAATCTACTTTTTCATCATCTATTTTATCGGGATAATGGGTAAACAATTCGTATGAAAAAGATGGCTCATTTTTTTGCTGCGTTTCTTCTATTTTTTTAAATAGTTTTTTGCCATTTAGTTTAAAAAAAACTTCATGTGCAGGTGCTTTCTTTTTATCAGGAATGCTAAGGCTAAATTCAAATTCGAATTTTGGTGCTTCGCCCATGTCTTCAAAACTTACATCGTGCAAGTAAAATTCTGATAGGCCTGCAATATTGTTTTTTAGGTTAAAAGAACTTTCACCATTAAACATTAAATTGTAATTGAAATCGTAGCCTTCTTCATTTTGATTTACTAGAAATATTTTTAATTTTTCCACCACATCATCATCAAAAATATCTTTATCGTAAATAGGCAAAAAGTTTAAGAAAACACCATCGCCAACTTTTTGTTTTTTTGTGGGCTTTTCTCTTTTAATATTGTCTACATAAATGGTTTTCTTTTCTACAACTTTTTTGGGTTTGAAAAACATGTTAAAATAAGGGAAATCAATTTGGTCCATATACGCCGGAAACCGCACGCCACGCACTTCTATCATCACCATTTGTTCGTTCATCAGTTCTATTACTTTACCTTCTTCGTCTGTTGCTTTTACGATAATTTTATCGCCTACTTCGTATTTCATTTTTGTATTTTTCGCTACAAAGGTAAATGAGTTTTCGCTGTTTGTAAGTGCTTTACTTAAAGAATTAGTTTTGCTGCTTCGCATACAAAAGGGTCTTGCCACTAAGACTCAAAGGCACTAAGCTTTTTTTGCATCGCAAAAATATATTTGCCGAAAAGGCGGGAAGGCGTTTTTGCTTCGCAAAAAATTGCTGCCACGAATTACAAGAATAAGCACGAATTGTTTTTGCCTCGCAAAAATATTCTTTATAGTTATTTGCTTGCTAGCTTACTTTTTTTAAACCCATACAAAAAATAAACCACCAAACCCAAGCCTAACCAACCGCCAAACCAAAGCCAGTTGGCCAGTGTCATCCCTGTAAGTAAATACAAACAAGAAGCAACCCCAAGTAACGGTATAAGTGAGTAATTTTTTATAAATGCAAGTATAGCTAAACCAATCATTAATAGCCAGAATAAGATAACCGATACTTTCATCGTTTTGCTTTGCTCCGTATTAGCACTGCTTATAAACGATTTTGCAAAATTTATTTTATCTGATGCAATAGTTCTTACTGCTAAAGAATCTTTCAAGTCTTTAAAATTAGAATCAATTTTATTTTCTACTATCAAAGCATTTTCAAAACTTTGTGCAATTGCTAATGTATCAGAAAATTTAGCTGGAATGATTGCTGCTAAAGCATCTACCCTTTTTTCGTTGCTAAAATCAAATTTATTAGAAAAATAATTTTTGCTTAAAGATGAAGCTAAAACAATAGACCCAACCAACATTGCAGGAAAAATAATCTTTCCATTTATGTATGGCATATTAAATTTACCAGCTATTTTTTCTTTGCGTGGAATTAATAAAATACCACCACACACCAATACAAATGCAAACAGTGTGGCAATACTTGTAAAGTCTAACACAAAAGTTTTATCGGTAAATAAAATAGGCACCCCAACTACTAAGCCAGTTACAATTGTTGCAAAAGAAGGTGTTTGAAATTTTTTGTGTATTTTTTGAAAAGCCGGTGGCAACAAACCATCACGGCTCATGCTCATCCAAATGCGTGGTTGCCCCATTTGAAAAACAAGTAATACACTTGTCATGGCAACAACAGCACAAATAGAAACTAAAAATTGCATCCAACCCACATTTAAATTTTGTTTTTCGAAAATGAATGCTAATGGATCACCAACACCATCAAAGTTTTTATAATCTACAGCGCCAGATAAAACAAGCGTGAGCAAAATATAAATAACCGTACAAATTACCAATGAATAAATCATACTTCTTGGCAAATCTCTTTGAGGATTTTTACTTTCTTCAGCCATTACACTCACGGCATCAAAACCAATATAGGCAAAGAAAACGCTTGCTACAGCCGCCATTACACCACTAAACCCATTTGGCATAAACGATTTTATATGCTTGGTATTTTCTGGTATCCAATTGCTCGTGAGCCCATGAGATAACACCAAATAACCACCTACTAAAATAATCAACCCTACAACAGCCAATTTTAATACCACCATAGCATTACTAAAATTTCTGCTTTCTTTTACACCACGATACACCAAATATGTAATGAGTAAATTAATAACGAGTGCTGGCAAATCAAAAATGATTCGTAGTGAACCAAGTTTTGGTGAGTTGTTCCAAGCATCTAAAATTTCTTTTTTATCGGTTCCTTTATCAATAGCATGCTTGGCCTCCATATAACTTGTAGAAAGATATTCTGGAACATGAAGATTCAAACTTTTTAAACTAATATGATATTGATGACTTGATATTTTAAAATAAACTTCAAACTCATTTAGTTTATCTAAAAACGACGTAAAATAATCGCTCCAAGAATATGCCACATAAATGTTACCAATAGAATATTCCATAATGAGTGCCCAACCAATTATCCATGCAAACAATTCGCCAAAGCTAGCGTATGCGTATGTGTATGCACTACCTGCTACCGGAATGCGACTTGCAAACTCACTGTAACAAAATGCAGTAAATGCACAAGCAATAGCCGTAATGATAAACAAAATAACCACACCTGGCCCACCATTAAAAACCGCAAAACCCAAACTACTAAAACTCCCTGCACCTAATATGGCTGCAATACCAAAAAAGGTAAGGTCTTTTACATTGAGCACACGTTTTAATCCACCTCCGCCATGGCTATCATCACCACCTTCTGCTAATATGCTCGATATATTTTTTCTTCTGAATAAAGAATTACTCATGTTAGTTGTTTTTATAGAATGGAAAGTACGGAAAAAGTTTGAATAAGCTAATGCAATGTTGTGAATATATAATTCAATTTTATGGAATTAAAACAAGTGCAAAAAAAACAATAAATCTAGTTGCTTAATTGGACAACTTTTGTATATTTGCCACTTGAAAGAAATTAAAAAAATACGGACCATTATCTTTTATAAAAATTACTTTATTGATTTTTTTGAGAAACAGAGACAAAAAGTAAAAGATAAAATTGTTTGGACTTTTGATTTGATTGAACAAATAGACAAAGTGCCTGAAACGTATTTAAAATACATGGAAGGCTCTGAAAAAATATTTGAGATACGGGTTCAAAATGGGAATGACATTTTTAGAATATTTTGTTTTTTTGATGAAGGAAATTTGGTTGTACTTGCAAATGGGTTTCAAAAGAAAAGTCAGAAAACGCCTAAAAATGAAATAGAAAAAGCTGAAAAAATAAAAGCTGAATATTATGAAAACAAATAAATATATAAAAACACTTGCCGAATTTAAAGATGAACAATATGGCAAGGTTGGTACAAAAAAAAGAGATAAACTTGAAAAAGGTTTTGAATCTTTTAAACTTGGCGCATTGATACATGATGCAAGAATTGAAAAAGGATTAACACAAGAACAACTTGCAGTAAAATGTGGCACAAACAAAGCCTATATATCTAGGGTAGAAAATAATATTAAAGATGTGAGGATTTCAACTTTGCAAAAAATTATTGAACTCGGGTTTGGCGGGCAATTGCAAGTGAATATTAAGTTTTAAGAAGCAGGCTTTTATAAAATAATTATAAAATCCAATGGGTAATCTATTGCATAATAAAAGATGAAAAATGGTATGTCGATGAAGTGAGTGACACAACGATGATGACCATAGCTGCCAAAGTTTGGGCAAAAGCCAAAGGCCTTTTTGCCCAAAATAAAAAAGCCCCACCTATCCTCCCCGAAGGGGAGAGAAACTTAATCGAGTAAGTACTAGATTAGGTAATATTAAAACTCTTTACGATTCTGTGTCTAATGTCTAACATCTAAAATCTTGCTCTCTACTTCTCCCGCATCATCAAATCGCTCGCCAATTGTCTCAACAAAACTTTTCTATCGCTAAGCACTGCCACTTCATCTAAATGTTGTAGCGCAATATTGTAATATTTTTCTTTAAGTTCTGTAGCCCATTCATCTGCTTTGCAATCTCTAAAAATTTGTAAAACTTTTTCTACTTTATCGGCAGGATTATTTTTTATGAGTGCGTCCAATTCGGCATTGGCTTCGGGTGTGCAATACTCCCGTGCATGTATCATGAGGAAAGTTTTTTTGTTGGCAATGATATCGCCTCCTTGTTGCTTACCAGTTTTTGTAGCATCGCCAAAAGCATCTAAATAATCATCTTGTACTTGAAAAGCTATGCCGAGGTTTTTACCAAACTCATACAAATGATCTTGATTGCCCAAGCCTGCACCACCAAGCACAGCGCCCATCTGCAAGCTAGAAGCCACGAGTACAGAGGTTTTCAGCGTTATCATATTTACATATTCATCAAAACTTACATGGTCTTTGGTTTCAAAATCCATGTCGAGTTGTTGACCCTCGCACACTTCTTTAGCCGTCTTGTTAAAAATATCTATGCTGCGATGCAAGTATGGTGCACTTATTCTACCAAGGTTTTCATAAGCGGTTACAAACATTACATCGCCTGCAAGCAAGGCGGTGTTCTCTCCATATTTTTGATGCACGGTTTCCATGCCACGGCGCAATGGCGCTTTGTCCATTATATCGTCGTGTATCAAACTAAAATTGTGAAACAGTTCTATAGATGCGGCTGCATGGTAAGCATCATCGCCAACTGGTGTAAACATTTCGTTGGCCAAATACACACAAATAGGGCGAATGCGTTTTCCTTTTATGCCCAAAATATATTGTGCAGGGTTGTACAACGTGGGCGTGTGTGTAGGAAAATGCCTTACGTTAAATCGTTCTTCAAATTGTTGGGAGAAATGTTGGAATGAATGCATTGAAATGTATAACTATTTTTTTGAACACACATGTACGTTATTGAGCTAAGTATGGTTTACTTAATTTTTTTTTTGCTTCGCAAAAAGTTGTTTGCCACAAAGTCTCTAAGACACAAAGTGAAAAACTTCGTTTTTTTTGGTTCGCAAAATTATTTTCGCCGAGAAGACGGGGTTTGGTTTTGCTGCGCAAAACATTGTACCCTACAAACTTTGAAAAGATCATTAATATTGAACGAGCTCCTTCAACCTTTAAACAATTTTCAACAACCTTCAACTTTGAACCTTCAACTTTCAACCTTCTCACTTCTTCTTCGCAACTTTCTTTTTCACTTCTACTTTCTTAGCCGCTGCCTTTGTACCCTTTGCCCCTGCTT
>JAYTGY010000137.1:0-2302 GCA_043733065.1 Ferruginibacter sp. | reverse complement strand
TAAAATATATATCAGGTGCATCTGGAAACGTAGCCGCTAATTTAAATGATGATGCCGGAGATGATGATGCTACTGAGGAAGAAGAAACAGAAATGATACCTGCAGGTGCAGTTAAATCTGATTCAATAAAAGTTAATCCGCCAAAACTAGATTCTATTAAAGTTGCGCCGCCAGCAAATCCAAAATAAAACAGAATTACTTTTATTCTTCCCACTCCCTACTTCCCACTCGCTTCTCACCATTCCCCACTCCCTACTCACCACTACCCACTCAGCCCCTACTTCTTCACTCTTGCTACCCAAGGTATTTCTTCTACATTTAATAAGTGTGCCATGTATCTACTCATCACAAAAAGATGATCGCTCAATCTATTTAAATATTTTATTACCAGCGGCTCTACAAAAATATCTTCGTCGTGTAAGTGTACACATATACGCTCTGCACGCCTGCATACACAGCGTGCTACATGTAAAGTAGATACGGTTGTGTGCCCACCTGGGAGAATAAAAAATTTCATGGGCGGCAATATTTCCATCATTCTATCAATATCTTTTTCCAAAAATAAAATATCATCTTCAAGCAAATCAGGAATTTTCATTAGGGGTTCTTTATCAGGATCGCATGCCAATGATGAACCAATCGTAAACAAACGGTCTTGTACTTCTTTTAATACTTCGTTGCAATGTGTATCTTTTATTAAATCGTTACATAAACCGATATGAGAATTTAATTCATCTACCGTTCCATAGCTTTCTATGCGGAGGTTACTCTTCAATACTTTTGTACCGCCTATTAAACTAGTTTTGCCTAGGTCGCCAGTTTTTGTATAAATTTTGAAAGACATATTCACTTTGGTTGAAAGTTGTTGAAAATTGTTGAAAGGGTTGAAAAAATTGAAGGTTGTCCATTTGAAAATTGAACATTGGAAATTGATCATTGAACATTGTATTTTGCCTCTTACTAACTGCCCACTGCCATCTGCCTATTCAATTTATCACTCTCCACCAATCCATCTCTCAATCTAATAACTCGTTTTGCAAAACCAGCAATATCTTCTTCGTGTGTAACTAACACAATTGTATTTCCATCGTCATGCAATTTGCCAAGTATTTCCATTATCTCATGCGATGTTTTAGAATCTAAATTACCAGTAGGTTCATCTGCCAAAATTATGGCAGGATTATTTATTAAAGCACGGGCAATAGCCACACGCTGGCACTGGCCTCCACTGAGTTCATTTGGTTTGTGGTGCATTCTATCTTCAAGCCTTACTTTGCGAAGTACGGCTTCTGCTCTTTCTGCCCTTTCTTTTTTATTTATACCTGCATAGATTAATGGCAACGCTACATTTTCTGCAGCCGTTAATCTTGGCAATAAATTAAATTGTTGAAATACAAAACCAATTTCTTTGTTTCTTACAGCAGCCAAATCATCATCTTCCATGCCACTTACATCTTTTCCATTAAGGTTGTAACGACCACCAGTTGGGGAATCTAAGCAGCCCAAAATATTCATCAAAGTAGATTTTCCACTACCACTTGGTCCCATCAATGCTACATAATCATTTTTATAAATATCCAGCGTTATGCCTTTTAGTACAGGCAGCTCTTGCTTGCCAAGGTAATAGCTTTTTTTTATGTTTTCTAACTGAAGAATTTTTGATGAATCCATAATTTGCAATGTTGAAAATAATTATTACAAATTTAAAGGTTTAGGGATAGAAAAGTATTGAGTTTTTATATGGACGGTGAAAAACCCTTTTATCCCATTGCTAAAAACATAGAGTACTTTGCTTCAAGTAATGGCAAAAAACAAAATATGTTTCATTTCACATTTATTACAAATTCAGAATTGATTTTTTGATTTATGGGAAATAAAAAAGTTAACAACTGTCATTTTTTCCGTTTTTGCAAACCCTTGCGAAATCAATCTTAAAATTCCCGAAATTTCGTCAATTTTCCACCTTTTCTCAAATCTCTTGCCAAAATCAGATTTTTTGCAATTTATTTAATTTTTTTTCCTACCTTTGCCGTCCTTAAAATGGCATGGTAGCGCAAGCTCTATTTTCACGATGAGGATCTTCACTAAACGTTTTAATTAATATATGTCTGCAACTAAATCAAATGCTGCTAAGCGTATCAACTTCGGAAAGGTTGAACTCATAGCGGAACAGCCCGACTTGCTTGGTATCCAAATTCAGTCTTTTAAAGACTTTTTTCAGTTGGAAACCACGCCAGATAAGCGTAATGTGGAAGGATTGTTTCGTTGTTTTAAAGATAACTTTCCTATTACAGATACCCGA
>JAYTGY010000136.1:0-1525 GCA_043733065.1 Ferruginibacter sp. | reverse complement strand
TACAGCCGATGCAATAAAAGCAGATTATGAGAGAGTATCGGAAATGCCTTTTAACTCTGATACTAAAATAATGGGCACTTTGCATAAAAGTAAAGCTGGGAATTTTGTAGCTGCAAAAGGCTCTGTAGAGCATTTGTTAGAAAAATGCAGTAATATAATTTTTGATGAAACAGATAAAAAATTGAGTGATGATGATAGGAAAAAAATAATGGCTGAGTCAGAAAAAATGGCAGCGGATGGATTGCGGGTATTGGCATTTGCTTACAAAGAAGAAAATGATATAAATAAAGATGATTTTTTAAACAACCTTGTGTTTGCGGGTATGATTGGGTTTTTAGACCCGCCAAGGTTAGATATAAAAGATGCCATACTTAGTTGTAGAAAAGCAGGAATAAAAATTGTGATGATTACGGGAGATCATCCATTGACGGCATTAAACATTGCTAAAAAAGTAGGCTTGGTAGATGAGGTAGAGCAGCAAGTTATTAATGGTATTGATTTGCCGAATATGGAATCTCTATCGGATGATTGGGAGAAAAAAATATTGGAAACAGGGGTATTTGCCAGAACAACACCAAAACAAAAATTAGAAATTGTAGCCACTTTTCAGAAGGGTGGTAACATTGTTGCCATGACGGGCGATGGCGTAAATGATGCGCCTGCATTAAAGAAAGCAGATATAGGAATTGCCATGGGATTAAGAGGTACACAGGTAGCAAAAGAAACGGCAAGCATCGTTTTAAAAGATGATTCATTTACATCAATAGCAGAAGCTGTTTCACATGGCAGAGAAATTTTTCAGAACATACAAAAGTTTGTAATTTATTTGGTGTCTTGCAATTTGAGTGAAATATTTATTGTAACGGCATTGGGTTTTGTAGCACCAGCTGCTACATTATTACCATTGCAAATTTTATTTTTAAATATGGTAACAGATGTTTTTCCTGCACTGGCACTAGGTTTGGGCAAGGGCGATAAAACAGTAATGGACAGGCCACCGAGAGATCCTAAAAATCTTATTGTGTCCAATAAAGACTGGGTTGCCATTGGTATTTATTCTTTTTTGATGACAGTAGCTGTTATAGCCGCATTGGAGTATTGCAAATTATATCTTTTGCTAGATGATAAAACGGCCAACAATGTAGCGTTTCTCACATTGGCATTTGCACAATTGTTTCATGTGTTTAACATGGCATCTGCACAATCTAAATTATTTGTGAATGAAATTACTAAGAATAAATTTATTTGGTTGGCGGTTTCAATTTGTGCCGGGCTTATGATAATGGTTTTTGCGGTGCCTCAAATGAGACGTGTATTGGGTTTAAATTTGCTTAGTAGAGATATGTGGTTGGTAGCAATTATTGCAAGTTTGACACCGTTGTTGTTGGTACAGTTGTATAAAATTGTTTTTCGTAAACGTGAAAAATAAAATACATAGTTGGTCTCAAGATAAATTAAATATGTCTTCAAATAATTTTAACATAAATGGTTTAACCGATGAGCAAGTAATTATTGCAAGAGAAAA
>JAYTGY010000135.1:0-1604 GCA_043733065.1 Ferruginibacter sp. | reverse complement strand
TCCTTATTGCTGTTTTCAATATACAATGCCTGTGTTTTGGCATCTTGCGCATGGCTGTTGAAGCAATCCAATGCCTCGCCTTGCCCAAGTAAAGCATCTACAATCAACGAATCTGTACGAAGTGTATTCAAATCTACATTAAGTATGGGCCCATCTACATTAAATTGTCTTGGCCCATCGGCACCATCATAAGTATAGTGCCCTACAATGGTTTTCTTTTTATGCAAATAAGTTATTTCTTGTGGTATAGGCTGTCCAGTTTGTGGTGCAGGGCTATCCCAGCCTCTAGTAAGCGATTTTTGAATAAAAGTTTGAGCATCGCCTTTATAATTCTCAATCTGGTTATACTCGTTAAAAATTTTATCTCTTACTTCTTGCCAGTGTTCCTTTACAATCATTTCTTCTATCAAACTATCTAGTTCTTCTATACTTACCATTTTAAAACTACCTGGGTAACCATTGCTGAATGCAATTTTAATATCGCTTAAGTAGGTAATGCTTACATACTCTTGCAACAACTGCCTAAATACAAAATTTAACACCCTACTTAGGTTGGGGTTTACAATTTCTCGTTGCGTACTTTCTTCCACACTTTGTGTAAGTGTGTCAGAAGTTGTGCTATTTACTGTAATAGTTCGGCTACTGTTGGTACTATCAGTATGCTTTTGCAATGCTTTAGAGAGGCTATTGGTATTAGATGTTCGTACTTCAGTAGTGCTTTTGCTTGCTTTTCCACCAAGCGCTCCCGTTACTCCCTTAAGCAAAGGTATTTTAGATAAATTAAGCGTGAGACTAGCTTCTCTAGTTTTATTTTTTGTAAAACTTGTAGAACTTTGTTTTTCTTCTTGTACTGTATTTTCAAACTCTGCTGCGCTTGATTGGCTAAAACTATCCATCACATTATCGCTACGGGTAGCTGTGCTAGTTTTTTGACGAAATGTTTTAATACTGATGGTATGTTTTTCACCAGGGAGTAAACTAAATGTGTTTACTGTTTCACCTGCACCATAATCACCTAAAAAAGAAGATGTTTTATATTCTTCTATTACAAAAAAAGCTGGTTCTGGTTTTACAGGTACAGGTACCACAAATATGTTTGTTGTAAAATTACCAAAATTTGGCGCTGCAATAGCTGTATTAGTAGGATCCATTACCAAAGCAGCTAAATAATCAATAAAATTTTTAAAATCGTGAGCAGAATACACACCACCATATGTATGGTTATTGTCTGAGGGTATAAAATTATATAACGAAAAGTCTGAATAGGGATCATTTTTCTTTGCATCTGCATAAATTTCTTTTAACGTACGCAGACTATCCGGAGTAAGAATCTGTAAAAATTCAGGAATGGTAAGATTAGGGTAAATAGCTAGGTCTAATATTTTTTGGCGAACTTGCTCTAATGTAAAATCAAGATTAGCAATATGTCTTGCTGCATCAGTAAACCATTTTGGGTCTGGTATGGGCACTAATATATTTGCATAAGCAGAAAATGAAGTGCGCTGTGGCACACTGTAATTAAGCGTAGGCGCATTTGCACCGTTGCCTAATTTAATAAATGGTTTGGGGTTAATGCAGGACGGAAGTGCTGGTACGTTAGTTGG
>JAYTGY010000134.1:0-11988 GCA_043733065.1 Ferruginibacter sp. | reverse complement strand
ATCTGCCGAACCACCACCCAAACCTGCACCCATGGGGATATTTTTGTGCAAGTGCATTTTTACATTAGGAATTTGTGGAAAATTTTTTTTGAGTAAACGATAGGCTTTTACACAAAGGTTGTCGTCATCTTTTACATCTACAATATTACCAGTAGCTGTAAAAATAATATCACTTTCATTATTTGATTCTATAATCTCTATAGCATCTTTTATTTGAACTGGATAAAAAATAGTTTCTAAATTATGAAAACCATCGGCACGTTTACCGATAATATTTAAGCCAATATTTATTTTGCAATTGGGAAAAAAAACCATTTTTAGAATGAATAATTAGTAATGAATAATGAATAATTTTTTCAATTCAAACTTTCAAAAAAAATTAAATACGCATTAAGATTAATCAATTGTAGGGACAGTGATTTTATAGCATTATTAATTATTAACTATAAAATTATTAATTAATTCTTCCCTCTACTCTTTATTTCATCTCTTATAGCAATGGCTCTTATGTAATCTTCGTGCTCCAATACTTCTGCTAAAAGTGTATTTAATTCATCGAGGCTTAAGGAATGTAAATTTTCGCTAGCACTTCCAGTTGTAGTAACAGTGGGCGATGTAGCACTAATTTCTTGTTTAGGATTCATGTCTTCATCCATCATTACGCCTGCTTGGTCAAGTATATGATCGTATGTAAAAATAGGACAGCCAAAACGCACAGCCAATGCCAATGCATCGGATGTACGAGAATCAATTTCTACCGTATCGTTTTC
Organism: Ferruginibacter sp.; assembly: GCA_043733065.1. Classification (GTDB taxonomy): domain Bacteria; phylum Bacteroidota; class Bacteroidia; order Chitinophagales; family Chitinophagaceae; genus Ferruginibacter. The sequence continues at coordinate 11,218 of JAYTGY010000134.1, read as the reverse complement.
GCTACTGCAAACGAGTTTAGAGTAAAATATACCTTCTTGCAAATCGTTGATGATTATTTCGTGCATACTTACATTAAAGGCCATCATAAAATTTTTCATGAGGTCGTGCGTAAGCGGGCGGCTAGGGCTCATACGCTCCAGCGCTACGGCAATGGCTTGTGCTTCAAAGCCACCAATTACAATTGGTAATCTTCGTAAGCCATTAATTTCGCCCAACACTACGGCGTATGACTGTGTTTGTGTTATACTGTGCGAAAGGGCTACTATTTCGAGTTCTATCTTCTTCATAAATAATTATAAGCAAATATAAATACAAAAGCCTTTCAAAATCACTTGAAAGGCTTTTAAAAATGTAAAGGGAATTGCGCCTAAAACATTATCCATTATTCATTATAAAATTATTCATTAAGATTGCTTTATCTTCCTCACCGCTTCTATAATCTTCGGCATTACTTCAAATGCATCGCCTACAATTCCATAATCAGCTGCTTTAAAGAAAGGTGCTTCAGGATCTTTGTTTATTACTACAATTGTTTTGCTACGGTTTACACCAGCCAAATGTTGAATAGCGCCAGAAATACCAACGGCTATGTATAAGTTTGGGGCAATTGCCAATCCTGTTTGTCCTACGTGCTCATGATGTGGGCGCCAGTGAATATCTGCTACTGGGCGGCTACAAGCTGTAGCTGCACCAAGCAATTTTGCTAGGTCTGTTATCATTCCCCAATTTTCAGGGCCTTTTAAACCACGGCCACCACTTACCACAATATCAGCTTCACCCAATGGAACTTCGCCTTTTACTAAATCTGTACTTACTACTTGTACTTTTGCTGCATCTATGGTAGCAGCAAATGGAACCACTTCGGCAGTGCCACCCGTTGTTATTATGCTAAACGAATTTGGGTTAAGTGCAATTATTTTTTTTGCAGTTGTTACAGTAATATTTGCAAAAGCTTTTCCACTAAATACGGTTTTCTTTACGGTAAATCCATTACTCAAATCTGGCAACGCAGCAGCACCCGAAACTAGTCCTGCTTTCATTCGTACACTCAATCTTGGCGCAATGGCTTTTCCAGTTGTGTTGTTTGAAAATACTACCACGTCTGCATTTTCAGCAGCCTGAGAGATTATTTTTGCAAACACTTGTGCATCAAAATTATTTAATGATGCATCAGATACTGTATGTACTTTTGTAATGCCATAGTTACCTAATGTTGTTAAATCGTTACCTACATTCCCTATCAGAATTCCTTCTGCATTTGTACCTAATAATTTTGCAACTTCAGCACCATAAGATGCAGCTTCAAAAGAAGATTTTTTTATGTGACCATCTTGTTGGTCTATAAATACTAATACCATTTTTTAATAATTAATAATTAATAAATAATAATTTATAATGTGTTATAATTTACGTTTGCTCGTTTTTATGGTTGCTGTTAATAATTTTAATAATTCATCACAATCTAAGATCATCGAATTATGCATTTTATTGTTTAAATATTTTGTTGCATGTAATAAATCTAACCAATATTTTGATTCATTAGCTTCCTTTAAACCTATGCTAAACTTATGTATAAAATCTTTTGTGCTTTCAGCATATTCAGCTTCTCTAATTATTGCTCCAACCGATGTGCCACTTCGCATTAATTGATTTGATACAATGTATTCTCCATGTTTTGTTTTCAGATATTTGTAAAGATTGATAATTCTTATAGCAAATTGAAAACTTTTGTCTTTTAATACATTCTCTTTCATAATAATAGTTTTGAGTTTGTTAATAATTTTCGAATATAAAAAATTATTAATTATTCATTACTAATTATTAATTGTCCTAAAATGCTTTAGCCTCTTCGTGAAGTAAACGAACCAATTCCTCAGGATTATCAGCGCTTACCAATTTCACCCCAGACTTAGCAGGCGGCAAATCAAAAGATGCAATACTTGTATAACTATCTACCGAAATTGGTTCTACTACTTTCAATGGTTTTGTTCTTGCACCCATAATGCCTTTCATATTTGGTATGCGTTGTTCCGCCATTCCTTTTTGGCAACTTACTACCAATGGTAATGCTGCTTTATCTGTTTCTTCACCTCCGTCTATTTCTCTAACCACTGTTGCAGTGCTATCATCAATATCAAATTTTATAGCATGAGAAATATATGGCATATCCAATATTTCTGCTACCATGCCACCTATAGATGAACCATTGTAATCAATTGTTTCTTTTCCGGTAAAAATTAAATCGTACCCACCATCTTTTGCTACAGCTGCTATTTGCGATGCTATATTAAAGCTATCGGCAGTATCGGTATTTACACGAATAGCTTCATCGCCACCAAGTGCCAATGCTTTGCGAATAATTGGATCGCTTTCTACAGTACCTACATTTACTAAATGCAAAACCGTTGTTGGGTCAGCTTCTTTCAATTCTAAGGCTCTTACCAAAGCATACCATTCGTCGTAGGGGTTAATGATAAATTGTACACCATCGGTAGCAAATTTCGTATTGTTATCTGTGAATGCTATTTTTGATGTAGTATCGGGTGTTTTACTAATGCAAACAAGTATTTTCATTGTATGTATTTTATAAAGGTTGTTTATGCAACTAAAATGCAAATATACGGCATCATACACAATTTAGATTGACAGAAATAAATAAAATTATGAACAGAATTGATAAGTTAAAAGAATTTTTACAAGCTACACCAAACGACAGTTTTTTGCAACATGCATTGGCATTGGAATATATAAAAGAAGACAATGATAGTGAAGCCAAAATTTTGTTTGAAACTATATTGCAAAGAGAACCAAATTATGTAGGCTCCTATTATCATTTAGGTAAATTATTGGAGCGTAACAACAACTTTGCTGAAGCAATAAATATTTATACAAAAGGAATGTTAGAAGCAAAAGCCGTAAAAGATAATCATAGTTATAATGAATTGCAGGCTGCCTTAGAAGATTTGCAAGAAGATTGATTAGATATTTATTAATTTACCCTTTAAACCTTTTAAAATTTTAGCGTCTATCATACATGAGACAACTGCATACTAATAAATGGACCAATAATATTTTAAGTACACACGGCTTTTGCGAAATAAGATTAAGCGAAAATAAAAGGGCTAGAGCATTATTTACAACCACAAATTTTAAAAAAGGAGAAGTGCTTGCTCCATTTACTGCAGCAGCTATTTTAAATCAACCTACTTATTTAACAGTTCAAACTAGTTTATCAGAACACATTCATCTACAACCCGAATTTTTACAATACATAAACCATAGTTGCGAACCCAATGTATTGTTTAATACAGATACCATGCAATTGGAAGCTTTAAAAGATATTTCGGAAGGAGATGAGTTAACATTTTTTTATCCTGCTACAGAGTGGGATATGGCAGAACAATTTGATTGTTTATGCCAAACAACATCTTGCATTCATCAAATAAAAGGAGCAAAATACATCGACAAAAAAATATTGTCCAATTATAAACTAACATCTTTTATAACCCAAATGTTATCTTCGCAATAAAGTGTAGAAACTGATGATGGATACCAAAATTTTGCAGCAACAAAAAGTATGGGTTTTAGCACCACACGTGGTTACTGCCGATTCTACAATTGATTACTACCACGATTACAGCCAGAGTATAGCAGAATATACAAAAACTTTTGAAGCATTAAAAGTAGACTGGATCTGGCAACCAGTTACCATGCAAAATTTTACAGAAATTATTGATGCAATTGCTGATGATGAAACAACCAAACAAAAAGTAGCTTTTAATTTATGCGATGGCGATGAGTTAAATGGTGCGCCTGGCGTTTCTATTATTCATTATCTAGAAAAAAAGAAAATTAAATATACTGGAGCATCTGCATTTTTTTATGATATTACTACATCAAAAACGCCAATGAAAAAAGCATTTAATAATGCCAATGTAGCAACAGCTAATTGGGAAATTATTACAAATGCAAACGAAATACCACAACATATTTTTGAAAAAGTAGGCACACCAATTTTACTAAAACCTGCAGTAAGTGGTGGCAGTATGGGAGTTGGTGTAAAAAACGTAGTACACGATATCGAAAACTTGCAAACCCAAGTGAATACGATGTTTGCAGGCTATGGAGATTGGAAACTAAGTGCCGATGGTATTATTGCAGAAGCGTTTATTACTGGGCCTGAGTTTACGGTTTTTATTGTAGGAAATTATTGGGATAAAGAAAATGCCATTATTTATACACCTGTAGAAAGAGTGTTTCATACATCATTGCCAAAGCAAGAGCAATTTTTATCGTATGATAGATTGTGGGAGCTTTATGAAGAAGAAGCCGCCATGCCAAATAATGAAAATTTTTTTGAATATCAATTGCCCGATGTAGCATTGCATGCTTCAATAAAAGAACTTGCTTGGCAAGCTTTTGCTGCATGTAAAGGCAATAGTTATACAAGGGTAGATTTGCGTATGAATGAAACAACCAATAAACTTTTTGTGTTGGAAGTAAATGCACAATGCGGTTTAAGCGAAGATGAAAATTATACATCTATTGGTGCAATTATAAAAGCAAGCAATACAACATTTGCAGATGTGGTTTCACAGATATTATTGCGTACAATTAATTAAATAAAAAGAAAATGAAAGTTTGTGTGTTGTTGCCAGATTATAGTACAAGTGCTGTCGATTATCAGCATTACGACCCCGCAAGAAACCTAACACCACTTTTGCCAGATGATGATGTAACAACAATATTCTTAAATAAACTAACCACCTACAAACAACTAAAAGAAGCTAGCACAAAAGGCTACGATGTTTTTGTAAATTTGTGCGAAGGTTATTTAGAATGGGAAGTACCAAGTATAGATGTTATTTATACGTTAGAATTATTAAACCTTCCATTTACTGGCCCTACAACTTTGTTATATGATCCTCCAAAAGATTTAATGAAGTACGTGGCGTTTTGTGCCGATGTAGCCACGCCATTATTTTTCTTGTATAAAAAAAATGATGCGCAAATATTGTTGCCCAACAATATGAATTTTCCATTGTTTGTAAAACCTGCAAAAGCGGGCGATAGCCTAGGTGTAGATGAGCATTCGCTTGTGCATACACAGGAAGAATTACAACAAAAAATAAATACTTTGCAAGATGAATACAACGATATTTTAATTGAAGAATATATTGATGGAAGAGAGTTTACGGTGTTAGTAATGGCTAATGCAAATAATACCTGCACAGCATTACAACCTGTAGAATATATTTTTCCTGAAGGACGACAATTTAAAACCTATGCATTAAAAACATCGGAGTTACATTTGGATGCAAATGTGCCAGTAAAAGATGTAACATTAAATGATAAATTAAAAGTAGCAGCAGAAAATATTTTTACAGCATTTAATGGAAAAGGATATGCAAGGTTAGATTTTAGAATGAATACAAATGGCGAGATTTATTTTTTAGAAATTAATTTTACCTGCTCCGTTTTTTATAGCGATGGATACGAAGGTAGCGCAGATTATATTTTGAAATATGATGGTATTGGACAACAAAAATTTTTGCAACAAATAATTGAAGAAGGTATAGCAAGGCATAAAGCAAAGCAAAAAAAATATTCTGTAAAAGGTAATGCGATTGATGGCTATGGTATTTATGCTACACAAAATTTAATGCTAGGCGAAGTTATTTTTAAAGGAGAAGAAATGGCACAACGTATTGTTACAAAAAAATATGTGGATGAACATTGGAAAGAAAAAGAGAAAAACGATTTTGCCAGATATGCTTATCCAATAAGCGATGCAGTTTATATTTTATGGAGTAACAACCCCGAAGATTGGGCTCCGCAAAATCACAGTTGCCAAGCAAATTCGCAATATGTTGGCTTAAATGTAGTTGCCATTTCAAATATAAAAATACACGATGAGCTTACATTAGATTATGCAATTTATTTAGATGAAACAGCGCAACCGTTTGATTGTAAATGTGGAAGCATGAATTGTAGAGGCATAATTACAGGTAGTAAGGCAAATAAAATAAAGTAAATTTTTGGGTGCATTTAAAATTGTGGCAGTCTAAATAAAGGGTTGCCAACCTTTGTAAGCATATTTTCGAGTTTAAAGCAAGATAAAATGTTGGCAACCCTTGCGACAATTTTAAATGCACCCAATTTTTTGCCCTCGAGCCGTATTTCGTACATTTGCATTATTCCACTATCATTAAACTTCATTAAAAATTATTAGTCTTACGATTAATTGCTTTTTACAAGTATTTATCTGTATTAAAGAATTTATATGCCACAATTAGCGTTTTTAAGGTTGATATTTAAAAAGCATCGTTTTCAACTTACGGTTACTTATGTTTTGTTTTCATTAGAAATGTTGGGTGCATTGCTTACGCCATTTTTTTTGGGCGAAGCAGTTAATGAATTGATTCATGCAAGCTATAGAGGTCTTATATTATTATGTTTGGTACGCTTTGTATGGATGGTAATTGGTGTAATAAGACAACGGTACGATACTAGAACTTACTCCTCTATTTACAGTTCAATTGTTACTCGTTTTTTAAGTAAAGTGTACACAAAAAAAGATGTCTCTAAACTTTCTGCTCACAGTACATTGGCAAGAGAATTTGTAGATTTTTTAGAGCATGATATCGTATATGTTTTTGAAGCTTTTTATAATATTGTTGGGTCGCTAATTTTATTGAGTTTTTATAATGGTAAAGTAGTAGGTATTTGTTTAATTATTTTAGTACCAGTAATGGCCATTAGTTATTATTATGGTAAGCAAATGAAAAAATTGAATAGGCAAAAAAATGATGAATTAGAATTACAAGTAGATATAATAGATTCAGGAAATATTTTGGCAATAAGAAGACATTATCAAAAGCTAATGCATTGGCAAATAAAAATTTCGGATAAGCAAGCTATTAATTTTGGGATAATGGAAATTTTATCCATTATTGTTATTGCAATTTCTCTTTTAATTACACAACGTTTTGGTGCAGCAGTATTAAGTGCTGGTAGCATTATTGGTATTTATAGTTATATAAAAAACTTTGTAACTGGCTTGGATACTATTCCATATACTGTAGATAAATTTTCTAGTCTTAGCGATATTATTCGTCGTATAAATATTGAAGAAAGTGATTTTAGTGAAGAAGCAAAGTCAGATGTAAACATAATTAAACCCACTTTAGCTACAGTGGTTTAGATGTCAAATTTTACTTTATACATTTCTTAAAAAATATTTTTATGGAAATTCTTTTTACAAATGTCTTACTATAAATAAGCTTATTACAAAGTATTTTATGCTCATCGTTTTTATTTTTTTTTGCCTTTAATAGCAATAAACTAAAACCCGATTTTAAGTTATTTCCTTCTCCTACAAAAAAAATACTCATCATTATAAGTTTGTAAAAGATATTCCATTAACCGAAGGTTATGCGTTATAAAATATGCCTTCAAATACTTTTGCAGTATGGTTTGCAATATTTCCCTTAAAAAAACAATACGGTTTATTTGTATAATGTAGCTGAAAAGCAAAACCAGCAAGCACAATTTGCTGTATTAGATATTTCTGTTGGAAATAAAAACTTACAGCAATGTGCAGATGCTGTAATGCGTTCATTGTCCTGTCGGGGTTTCAAGGTTAGTACTTTTATACTTAAATGTGTGTTTGTGAAAAACCTCCGAAACAGCATATAATTCTAACCTAAATTTAATAGAAAGATTATGGCGCTATTTTAAAAAGAAAGAAATGAAAAATCAATATTTAGTTAATGGTTGGTGTTCTCACAACCATTTCTTTCAAGGAGCATATTATTATCTCTTTTACAATTTAATGTTTGTACCATCTATCCGTATAGTTAAGCGAAGCGTCTCTAGTGATAGAAAAATAAAAGAGAGACTTCGACTCGATAAGCCTTAAACGATTATAACCATCACATAAATAATATACAGCTTGAATTATTGTTGAATAAAGCTTCTATGCCCAAAGGCGCAGGGATGGGAAGTAGTAGCCCACAGGAGGGAGGAACGACCGACGAGGACTACTACGGACAGCCCGCTACAACTGCTCAATAATGGTATTAGCCCACCGCCCCAAAGTAAAATTTTAATCTCGTCCCACATCAATAACCTAATCCAACAACCAATTAAATAAGTATATGCTCAATAACTTAAATTTGTAATTCTAAAACACATTAATGGCTTATACTTCCCTCGAAGATTGTTTATTAGACCTTGAAAAAAACGGGCAACTTATTCGTATAAAAGAAGAAGTAGATCCTTACCTAGAAATGGCTGCCATACACTTGCGCATACATGAAGCAGGTGGTAAAGCTATTTTATTTGAAAAGGTAAAAGGCTCAAAATATAGAGCTGCATCCAATATTTTTGGTACGCTAGAGCGCAGCGAATTTATTTTTAAAAACACATTGGGGCATGTTCGTAATTTGATTGATTTAAAAAATAATCCGATTGAAGTCATTAAAAAACCTTTTAAAAATACGGCTACTTTGCTGGCGGGTTTAAAAGCATTGCCATTAAAAAATGCCATAAACAAACCGGTATTGTTTGAAGAAATAAAGATTGAAGATATACCGCAAATTGTGCATTGGCCAATGGATGGCGGTGCTTATGTAACGCTGCCGCAAGTTTATACAGAAGATATAGATAAGCCTGGCATTATGAATGGCAATATGGGTATGTATCGCATACAATTATCTGGCAACGATTATGTGATGAATGAAGAAATTGGTTTGCATTATCAATTGCACAGAGGCATTGGTGTGCATCAAACAAAAGCCAATGCAAAAGGCGAAGCATTAAAAGTAAGTGTGTTTATTGGTGGGCCACCATCGCACTCCGTTGCAGCTGTGATGCCGCTTCCCGAGGGTTTGAGCGAAGCCACTTTTGCTGGTGCATTGGGTGGTCGCAGGTTTCGTTATACATACAAAGAAGGTTTTTGCATAAGTACTGATGCAGATTTTGTAATTAATGGAACAGTAGAACCCCAGCAAAATAAACCTGAAGGACCGTTTGGAGATCACTTAGGATATTATAGTTTGAAACATGATTTCCCGCTGATGAAAGTGCATAAAGTATATGCACGCAAAAATGCAATTTGGCCATTTACAGTTGTGGGCAGACCACCACAAGAAGATACTAGTTTTGGGCAACTCATACACTCTATAACTGGCAGTGCTTTGCAAAATGAAATACCTGGATTGGTAGAAGTAAATGCGGTGGATGCTGCGGGTGTGCATCCGCTCTTGCTTGCCATAGGTAGCGAGCGTTACACGCCTTACACACCCGCTACACAGCCCGCGGAAATACTTACCATTGCCAATCATATTTTGGGTACGGGGCAATTAAGCTTGGCAAAATTTTTGTTTATAACTGCTGATGCAGAAAATAAAATTGATACGCATCATATTGAAGCATATTTTATTTATTTGTTAGAGCGCATCAACCTACAAAGAGATATACATTTTTATACCAACACTACTATAGATACTTTAGACTATTCTGGTACTTCTATAAACAGCGGTAGCAAAGTGGTGTTTGCTGCTAATGGTATTGTAAAAAGAGAATTGGGTAAAATTGTGCCTGCTTTTTTGAATGAATTTGCTGGTAAATTAATTATGCCTGGTGTTTTTGCTATTCAACTAAAGCCTTTTACAAGCTACGATGCAGCGCATGAGGAGTTGAATAGTATGAATGAAAAATTGAAAAGTTTTGCCGCAGAATTAGATTCTTTTCCAATTATAATTTTGTGTGATGATGCAGTTTTTGCAGCAGAAAAATTGAATAATTTTTTATGGGTAGCGTTTACCCGTACAAATCCATCGCATGATATATATGGTGTAAATAGTTTTACAGAAAATAAACATTGGGGTTGTAGCACTGTAATTTTTGATGCAAGAATAAAACCGCACCATGCACCGCCGCTGGTATTGGATGAGGGGGTGGAGAGGAGGGTGGATGAGATTTTGGGTAAATTAGCTAATTAGCTGATGTGCTGATGTGCTAATGTTTTTGAATTTTGTAGTCTTTTAATTTTGCAAGCCACTGTCTAGGCGGGGTTTTCGCAATCGGAAACTAAAAATTATAACGAAAGTTTTTTGCGAAACCCCGACTCATGTATAAGCTACGAATTTTAGTTACCAATAATTTAAGCTTCTTTTGTACATCGGGGTTTCATGGGTAGTTTCTTTATACTTTGGTGTGTATGCATGTGAAAACACCGCCGAGACATTAGCACAAAAAAATCTCCCAAAATAAAGACACACAATCAATTTTACCGAAGCGTACGTTTCGTGGGTCACCATAGCTGTTCGGAAGAAATAAAACATATCGCTCCTACGGAGCTCTGCTAACATTTTATTGTTAACTTCTACTGGCATATCGCCTCTAACGAGGCTAAATACTTTTAATTTATAGCTCCGTAGGAGCGGCATGCCAGTAGAAGAATTTTAAAAAGTTGGGAGTAGTGCTCCGTAGGAGCGGCATATAAAACAAATTGCATAATCTTCCGAACACTTATGGTGGGTCAGTCGAGTAAGCAAGGGCATTTCAGCCCAAGCTTCTCACAGAACCGTGCTTGCACCTCTCAATACACACGGCTCTTCTTGTTCTAAAAATAGTAAACACTATTCTTTAATCTTACTAAACTCGATCCTCTTCTACTTTCGCAAAATTGTCTTTGTTAGCAGTAACAAACAAGCTAAACCCTTTGCTCCATCTCCATTACAGAAACTTCATCACTACTACGATTTAGTCCGCAACTATTTTACGCTTCTCCCATCTTCGATGGAATTGAATTGTTTGTACAAACAAGGCTTTATGCACATCGTAATAATAGTACTCCCAAGTTCCATACAAAAGCCTGTATAAAGTTCTTGCTGCCTTAATGCCGGTTGTTCTGTAATCAGTAAACAGTTTTCCATTACAGTAATCATATCGGTGGTTCGATACCAATACTTTTAACAACAAGGAGCCTTTTCGACACGTCATCGAACAGTTCACTTTCGTTCAACTTCTTTATACTCATCTGAACTCTTTATGAGACCTTTTAACTTATTGCTCACTACCATGCTTTTTGAACACAGCAGCATAAGCCGATTTGCAAACCCCTACTGCAAGGCGTATGCGGAGGACCTACCTCCATCTTTTGTATAGCATTGAATAAACATTTTCACGTTATTCATTCGTGGCGCACCG
>JAYTGY010000133.1:0-7773 GCA_043733065.1 Ferruginibacter sp. | reverse complement strand
TTGTAAACAATTTATCATAAAACTTTAATAGCTATTTTTGCGCTTTCTCATTTATGAACAATCGTAACAAAGGTAAGGCAAAAAACATTTTAGCTTGGTGCGCTCTGCCCTTGATATTATTATTAACGTATTGTTTAGATGCTTATGCTAGTTTTGATGCTCATAGCCATGTATTTGAACACAGTATTTACAGTATTCTAGATACTCCGCCGCCTCTTATAAAAAATGCTAATGATACCTTAAAATTTCCTGTAAAAAAGAAATCGGATTCCCTTCGTGTTCCTCGCATGAGCGAAGAAAAGAAGCCTGTAGTTGATACTGTTTTTACTCAATTTGCCGATACTTTCACTTTTAAAAAATCGAAAGATACTTTAAATGCGCCAGTGGTTTATCATGCAGATGATAGTATGGTTATTGATGTGCCTGCAGAAAAAATGTATTTATATGGTAAAGTATCTTCAGTAAAATATGATGATAATAACCTTTCTGCACCCCTAATTGAGTTTGATCAAAAAACAAGTATTGTAAGTGCATATTTGGTAAAAGATAGTGCAGGTAAAGCCAAATCGTACCCGTATTTTAATCAAGCAGATTTGCAAACGGTGAGTGATACCATTCGTTTTAATATGAAAACAGGGAAAGGTATTACAAAAGGAACTTATACGAAACAAGGTGAAATATTTGTGTATGCCGATAAATTAAAGAAAGCTGATACGTCTTCTTTTTATGCGTTTCGTACAAGGTTTACCACTTGCAATTTAGATACGCCACACTTTGCATTTATTTCTAAAAAAGCAAAATTTGTAAATAAAAAATGGGCTTATACTGGGCCTGTACATCCCGAGTTTGAAGGTGTGCCATTGCCCATTTCTTTACCGTTTGGTATTTTTCCACTTACCCAAGGCAGGCACTCAGGTTTATTAGCACCAAGTTTTACAGCTGATGAGCAACGTGGATTGGCATTAGAAAATTTGGGTTATTATAAAATCATTAGTCCCAATTGGGATGTTGTTACCCGAGGTACTTTATACTCTTACGGAAGTTGGAATATAAATGTAAATCCGAGATATTATAGACGATATCATTTTCAAGGCAATATTGGTTTAACGGTACAAAATTTTCATCCATTAGATGCGCCTAAAACAATGACGTATAGTTTTAATTGGATTCATAGTGTGGATAGCAAAGCTAGGCCAGGTGTAACATTTAGTGCAAATGTAAATTTGGCAAGTACAAAGTTTAATAAACAAAGAGCCAATAGCCCACAACTTAATTTTCAAAACCAATTAAGTTCTTCTATAACTTATACAAAAGATTGGAGTAAGAAAAATAAGCCATACAATATTTCTATTAGTGCCAATCATAATCAGAACTCTGTAAATGGACTTACCAATTTAAATTTACCAGATGTAGCTTTTAATGTAAATACACAATACCCATTCCGTAAAAAAGAACAAAGTGGCGAAATAAAATGGTATGAAAATATTGGAATTGGTTACCAAGGGAATTCAAAAACACTAACCCAGTTTTATGATACTGCAAGAGGCATTGGCGGACAAATAATTGATAATTTAAAATACGGTGCGCAACATAATATTCCAATTACACTTTCGCTACCACCATTAGGTGTTGTTCAAATTTCACCATCGGTATCTTATCAAGAAACTTGGTTTCAACAAAAACTAGTTCGTTATTACAATTCTAATTTGCAAAAAAACGATACACTTTCTTTGCAAAAAGGTTTATACACTACAAGAAATATATCTTTTGGTATAGGTGCTTCTACAAGAATTTTTGGCATGTTTGGATTTAATAAAAATAGTAAAATAAAAGCCATTAGGCATGAGATACGGCCAACACTTTCTTTAAATTATACACCAAACATTAATGAGCAAAATTATTATTACACAAAAGTGAGCAATACAGAAATAAGACAAGTTTCTTATTTTGAAAATAATGGAATTTATTCTCCATACAGTAATATAAGAAATGGTGGAATGTCTTTTGGTATTGATAATAATGTGACCATGAAGGTGAAGGGAAAAGGAGATACGAGTGCTGCTGCAGATAGAAAAATAACCTTGCTCGATGGATTAAGTATAAACAGTAGTTATAATTTTTTAGCTGATTCGTTTCAGTTGGCTCCCATATCCGTTTCTGCAAGAACAAATTTATTTGAAAAAATAAATATATCTGCAAGTGCTAGTTTTAATCCTTACCAAACAGATGATGTAGGAAGGCCAAAAAATAGATTGGTATTAAAAGATAAATTCTCATTAGGAAATTTAACGAGCGCCAATGTATCGTTACAAACTAGTTTTAAGGGTGGCGATAAATCTAAAAAAACAGCTGCAGAAAAATTGAACCAGCCAAACAATGGTATAAGAGATGATGGAATAACACAAGATGAATATCAAAGAGAAGCTTCTTATGTAAGAGACAACCCTGCAGAGTTTGCAGACTTTGAAATACCATGGAATATTGATTTATCCTATTCGCTCGGCATTAATAAAAATTTTGATATTGCGCAAGCAGGATTTAAAAGTATAGTAACACAAGGCGTAACTTTTAATGCCTCTGCAAACCTTACCCCAAAATGGAAAGTTGGAGCAAATGGATCTTATAATTTATCAGATAAAAAATTAGGATTGCTTAGCATGTATCTTACAAGAGATTTACATTGCTGGCAAATGGCAATAAATATTACGCCAGTGGGTAGTTATCGATCATTCAGTATTAACATTGCGCCAAAATCTCCCATACTTAGAGATTTAAAAATTAATAGAACAAGATCGTTTACAGATTTTTAATATTTTCTTCTTTTGTATATATTTCGTACATCATATCATGTACTTTTTTATTAAGCGTTTTTACATCTATATTTTCTGAAGAAACGGCTGGTAGAAAAATCATTTTTAATTTTGTTGGAAGAAGATACATGGTTTTATTTATAGGCATTGCTTTTTTTGTGCCAATAATTACACAAGGAATAATTTCTTTTCCTGCATCTATGGCTAGTTTAAAAGCCCCATCATAAAATTCTTTCAAAGGTTTATCGGTTCTGTTTCTTGTACCTTCTGGGTATAAGCACATATGTATTCCTTTTTTTAAAACAGTTTTCATTTCTTCATAACTTCTTACACGGCTTTTTTCATCTTTTCTATTTACCATTATGCCACCTCGTTTATAAAACCAATTAAATACAGGTATTTTAGCAAACGAATCTTTGGCAATGGTTTTGTTGCCACCAGGTATAAATGGTGCAGACAATGGCACATCTAAAAATGCATTGTGATTAAAAACAACTACATAATTTTTATCTTTTTTAAAATTGTCTTTGCCAATAACTTTAACTGGGCATGCAATTAAATGTAACCAAATGCTCATCCAAATTCTAGAAACTTTTATAAAAAAATCTTGCCCTTCTTTTTCGTTTTTATATAAATGCGAAAGCATAGACGGGCCAAGTATGATTAGAAAAGATATAATGAAAGTAATTAAACCCCACAACGCCCATATACGAGCAAAAATATTTTTTAGAAAATTCATTTAGTTAGTTTTAATATTCCAATCAATAGGTTGTTTTCCAATTTTCACTAAAATTTCGTTTGTTAAAGAAAAATGTTTGCATCCCAAAAACCCTTTGTGCGCCGAAAGAGGAGAAGGATGTGGTGCAAGTAAAATAAAATGCTTGCCTTCGTCTATCAGCATTTTTTTGTCTTGTGCAAATTTACCCCAAAGTATAAAAATAATATTTTCTTTTTCGTACGATATTTTTTCTATGACCGCATTTGTAAATTGTGCCCATCCAAATTTTGCGTGGCTAAGCGGCTCCCCATCTCTCACAGTTAATGCTCCATTAAGTAATAAAACACCTTGCCTTGCCCAAGCAGTAAGGTCGCCAAAATTATCGGGCATTTGTATGCCAATATCCGATTTTAATTCTTTAAAAATATTTTGTAATGAAGGTGGAGGTTTTATGCCCTCGCACACAGAAAAACTAAGGCCATGCGCCTGCCCAGCTCCATGATAAGGATCTTGCCCAAGTATAACTACTTTTAAATTATGAAATGGAGTTTGGTTAAATGCATTAAATATTTGTGAGCCTGGTGGGTAAATAATTTTACCTGCTGCTTTTTCTGTTTCTAAAAAATGCACAATTTCTTTGAAGTATGGTTTAGAGAATTCATCCTTTAATTCTTTTTTCCAACTTTCGTGTATTTGTACATTCATAATAATGCTGTAAATAAAAAAAAGCCACTTTTATGCGGCTTTTTTAGTTATTTGTGACCTGGATTGGATTCGAACCAATGACCCTCAGCTTAGAAGGCTGATGCTCTATCCAGCTGAGCTACCAAGTCTAATTTTCTAATTTGGGCTGCAAATATAAGCGTTTATTTTACAGGTTTTGAAAAATGTTGCCATTAAATTCTATTACACAAAAAAGATAGTAGAAAATTTATCTTCGAAAAAACTTTAGTTTTCATGCAGCATTAGCTTCAAAATAATAACCTTACAATAAATATTTCACATAAAGTTGAAATAAAATGCATAGAATTGTTAAAAATTCTTGATTAGTACAAATTAAGATATTACATTTGTGACTTAACATATTGCCCGAAATTGATAATATAGAGTAGGGATATTTAAGTGAGATAACCTTTTAAATTAAAAATTAGCATTTATGAAACAAAAACTTACGCTGTTATTTTCATTTTTGGTGGTAGCCACCTTAGCTTCTGCTCAAATGATGGATAGCAAATTCTCTTCTGCCAAAAAGGGTACATTGGTTGGAATACATTTTAATGCATTGGATTTAGCAACACCTGTTACTTTAAAAAGCGCTGCAGGTACAAGAACATTTAGCCATATTCAAGATATGGATTATGGATTAGCTTTATCTTACTGGAGAGGCTTAACAAAAACTATTGATTTATCTGCAAAAGCAGGTTTGTTGTTCCACGATTATTCTACAATTGATAGAGCATCAGCTAACGCAGGCAAAGAGGCGATAGGAATAGAATTAGAACCGGCTTTAAACTTTAGACCTTATGGCGATAATGCTTTAATTTCTCCATTTTTAACTGCTGGTGTAGGTGTTGGTAGATATACCGGTAAGTTCGGAGCATATCTTCCTGCAGGTGTTGGTGTTCAAGTTAATTTTAATAGTTTAAGCTATATTTTAGTGCAAGCTCAATATCGTTTTTCTCTTTCAAAAGCTGTTTTAAAAGATAATTTATTTTACTCATTAGGGTTTGCTCAAAATATCGGTACTGCAAAACCAGAAAAAGTAGTTCCTCCTGCTCCACCAGTTGTTCTAGATCGTGATGGCGATGGTGTTTTAGATGCAGATGATAAATGCCCAGATGTAGCTGGTACTCCTGCATTACAAGGTTGCCCAGATAAAGATGGCGATGGAATTGGTGATGCTGACGATAAATGCCCAGATGTTGCTGGTCTTGCAAAATACCAAGGTTGCCCTATACCAGATACTGATGGCGATGGTGTGAATGACGAAGATGATAAATGCCCTACTGTAAAAGGTGTAGCTCGTTATCAAGGTTGCCCTATACCAGATACTGATGGCGATGGTGTAAATGATGAAGATGATAAATGTATAGATCGTAAAGGTCCTGCAAGTAACCAAGGTTGCCCAGAGATTGCACAAGCCGTAATTGATAAAATTAATTATGCAGCTAAAAACGTTTTCTTTGCAACAGGAAGCGCTAAACTTTTACCAAAATCTTTTAAAGCTTTAGATGAAGCTGCTAAATTATTGAAAAGCGATGAAACACTTATGGTTGATGTAGATGGTCACACAGATTCTCAAGGTGATGAAGCTAAGAACCAAGCATTATCTGAAAACAGAGCTAAAGCTGTTGTAGATTATCTAGTAAGTAAAGGTATTGCAGATTCTCGTTTGAAGTCAGCAGGATATGGTTCTACTAAACCAGTAGGCGATAATAAAACAGCTGCAGGCCGTGCAAGCAATAGAAGAACTGAATTAGCTGTTAGAAATTTCTAATCTAACTTTTAAAATAAGTAAAAGCCCCATTCAATTTTGAGTGGGGCTTTTCAGTTATGCTATACAAAAAATTTTGTTCAGATAAATTAACTAAAATCTTTTATCTCCTTATACAAAGTATCTCTTTCAATTGGTTTTCTATTTACTTGTTTAATAAGTGTTACCAATTCTTCTGTTGTCATGGTTGGTGTTTGTTCTTCACTGCCTGCCATGCTGTATATTTTTGTAGAATCATCTATCGTACCATCTATATCATTTACGCCAAATGATAATGATAATTGTGCATTTTGTCGTCCTAGCATGGGCCAATATGCTTTTAGGTGAGGAAAATTATCTAAATAAATTCTCGCAATGGCATACATACGCATATCTTCTGTAATGGTACTTTCCTTTACATAGCTCATGTCGTTATTAGAATTACGAAATTTAAGTGGAATAAAAGTATTAAAGCCTTTAGTTTTATCTTGTAAATCCCTCAACTTATGCATATGGTCTATACGATGTTCAAATTTTTCTATATGGCCATACAACATTGTAGCGTTGCTATACATTCCCAAGTTATGTGCAGTTTCGTGTATGTTCAACCATCCTTCTCCTGTTACTTTATCGCCAGCTATTTCTTTACGAATATCTTCATGAAAAATTTCTGCACCACCACCAGGCAATGATTGCAAACCTGCTTCTTTCAAGGTTTTCATGCCATCTTCTACACTAAGTTTGGCTTTACGAAACATATAATCTAGTTCCACTGCGGTAAATCCTTTTACATGTAAATCTGGTCTATGTGCATGTATTTTTTGTATTAATTCTATAAAGTAATTCAAATTCATTTTTGGATGCACTCCACCTACAATATGAACTTCTGTAATCGGTTTTCCATCGTAGCTTTTTACAATATCAAGCATTTGATCTATACTTAGTTCCCAACCTTCTTCTTTATTAGCATATAATCTAGAATAAGAACAAAATTTGCAACTAAATACACAAACATTCGTTGGCTCTATATGAAAGTTTCTATTAAAATAAGTTGTATTACCATGAAGTTTTTCTCGAATATAATTTGCTAAAACACCTACAAAAGGAAGATCTGCTTTTTCAAAAAGTGTCATACATTCTTCATCAGTAATTCTTATTCCTGCTTTAGTTTTTTGAGCAATATTTTTAAGGAGATTATCTTTAGTAGTGTTTATTAAAATATCTATTGAAGCAATCATTTCGTTTATTTTTTGCAAAATTAAGCAACAATAAGGGCAATTAAATGTTGAGTTCGAATTTCATAGAACAAAATATTTCAACGTTTGGACGCTAGTATGATATTATTTAATATAAAGTTCAATTTTTCTAGGTTAAAAGCATATGTAAAAAAAGGTTTAATTATGATGAACTGTATTTTTGCTTAGTAGATTTACTTATTTTTTTTAATTTAATACAAAATTTACTGTCCTAAAAATAGCGTATTAATGACCTTGTTTATAAAGCTTTAGCTCTTTAACTTTGTTTTGTAAATAATCATATTATGTTCGACGATATTACATATTACCCATACGACCCAAAGACTGGTAAATCAACAAAGCCAAAGAGCCCTTTGAGTTATTTTACCGAAAAACAAATAACTACAATCTTAACGGTAACTTGTGTGCTATTAATAGCAAGTTTATTACTTGGTCTTTTTACATTACGACAACTAAGTTTAGAGCAAGCAGAAGCTGCTAAAAATAAAACAACCCCTCAAACAAATTCTGCAATTA
>JAYTGY010000132.1:0-3240 GCA_043733065.1 Ferruginibacter sp. | reverse complement strand
CCTTTTACACCCCACTCACCATAAAGTGCAACATTTATTTTGCTAAAAGGTTTTGATACTTTCCATTTCCATTCGTTGCTAAAACCAATTTCATTGCTTACAATAGTTTCGTTAGCAGTTTCGCTAAATCTTTTTTGATATCGATTAAAATAAAAAGCCGTTTGTACTTTTTTGCCAAGTCCTATTTCTACTTCCATTCTTTGGTCTTGCGCATGAAAAAATTGGCTTTGATGTGCAATGCGTGATGTATGCCAAAACTCAATATCAATAGCGCCTTTGGGCAACACATTGCTTGTGTATGACCTTGCAAAAAAACGATCTTGTGCTTGGGAAGAAAATGTGTTTATGCAAAGGATAAGAAAAAATATTTTTTTCATAGTTGTTGTTTTGTGCAAAGAACATGCTTACATCAAACAACCATTTACAAAAACGGGAAAAGCATTTACGGAAATGGGAAACAAAAAATTATCTTAGCAGCAACTCACAAGGTTTTATACCCGTTTGTTTTTTAAATGCTGTACTAAAATGCGATATGGAAGAATAACCCAACAAATGCGAAACTTCGGTAACACTCAAGCCTTTTTCGTACAGCAAATATTTTGCATGTTCCATGCGTTGGCTTTGATAAAAATCGAAAATGGTAGTGCCAAATATTTCTTTAAAGCCTTTCTTTAAATAGCATTCGTTTATTGCTACCTTGCGGCTAAGCGCCTTTATAGTAATGGGTTCACCAATATGTTCTAATAAAATTTTTCTAGCATTTATAATTTTTGCTCTATCTTCTACATTGTCTAAAAACTTACAAGTAAATGTAGTTTCTTCTTTTTCGCCAAGCATACAATCCATGCTATACAACAATAGCATTTGCATTTGCGCATTTACAAAAATATTGGCAGAGCTATCTGTAAAAGTATGGTTCAGCATGGCTTCTATTACCATTCTTGTTTTGCTACAAAGCGGCAGCATTTTACTGAACGAAGTGGTATGTTTAAACGCAATCACATCTTCCGATAATGTTTGTGCATTTTTATTTGCCTTAGCAAATTGTTGTAAATAAGAAGGAGAAAAACTAAAGCTTAATACATCTATACTATCTACTTTATCTGAACAATTATATGTGCCACTAAGTTTGCAAGAATCGCACTCGGTTTGTTTTTGCCTGCAATACACATTACCACTTACACAAAATTTTAAGTTGAGCATATTATCAGACGCCGCATTATTTACATATTGATATTCTAAAATGCCAGTATCATCTATAGACCATTGTGGCAGTTTTCGGTATCTTTTTATGGAATAGGTAATAGAACCTGGCACAGTACGTTCGGTTTGGTGCAGCAGTTCCAACTCATTGTATAAAATAGGTTGTTTTTGTGCGGTAGCCAATATATCGTTTTCTAATACTTTCATTGCAATTGCAAAATTAAACAAGTATTGGTAAAGCAAATTACGAGATGAAAAACTTTAACAGTAATACCCAATTGCTAAATGTGTCAGACACCACAGTTAGAGTCTTTAGCTTTAGAATTAATGAGCTTCAATTAGGTGTCGGACACACAATAGAAAAATTATTGTGGTTTTAAGTACAGCAATACAGAGCTGTAAGGTCTTGCTGGAGTATATTTATCGTTCATAATAAAATATCCATTTTTATACTGTGTTATAGCTTCCCAATTGTAGCCCCAATAAGCTGCAGGAAACTCCCACAAAGGCTCCCAAGTAAATTTATAATTTTTGTATTTAAGTTTTACCAACCGGCAATAACTTTTATATCCACTATCTTCTCTTATTAGTTTATCATTTACCATATCGTTTTTAGATACCCTATAAACTGCATCTTCCCCATCGCCTTTATAAAAATAATTTATTGCTGTAAATGTATTTTTACCAGATTTTGTAATATCTGTAATACGAAATGGAATTTTTTCCATTCTTGGTAATTGATACATTAGCCCCGTATATTCTGATGGTGCGATTGCAATAGCCATATTTTTATCTTCAAACCAATTGTATTCAAAAAAACTAAAAATAGTTTGGTCCGACATTGCCAAGGCTTCAAAACCTGCATTGTAAATATGTTTGTTATCTGGAGTTATTGGTTTTGGTAAAGGCGAAAGAAAACTAACATCAAGCTCCACAGTGCTATCCATTAATATACCCCTCAATAAATAACAATTATTAGAAGGCGTGGCCGTTTCCACAGTAAAATATACTTTTTTACCATCCATCGCCATAGCTTCCAAACCTTCGTAATCATCACCAAGAGCTTGCATACTTTTGCGAAGCAGTTGTATATTTTTTATAGTATATTTTTTAAATGGTAAAACAAAACTAGTGTCATCCATTTTATGATCTATATCTTTTGTTTTTATGGCGTATAATTTAGCCTCTCGGTTATCTTGCAGCCTACTTTCCGACATTAAAAAAAGCATATCCTTATTAATATTCATGCCCGAAAATTGGTTATCGTAATATTCAATTTCTTCAGGCAAACTGATTTTTATAATAGAAAAATCTTTTTTTTGACCTACACAATTATTGATGGTAAGTAAGAAAAGTAAAATGCAAATTAGTCTCATGAAGCTCCGGTAAATTTGAATAAAGATAATGGATGTGGTTTTGAAAAAAGCCAACTTGTAGTAATCTTTTTTTTTTATAATATAAAGGTGTGTGTAAATGGTTAAAAATACCTTGTTTTTTGTACAAAAAAACCCTTCAAAAACCTTAACTTCGCCCACATTCGATTTTTAAAGTTTGATATACAATTATGGCTACAGAAAAAGATGATTTAAAAGCACCTGCAACGGATAATTATGGTGCTGATAATATTACGGTTTTAGAAGGTTTAGAGGCGGTTCGTTTACGCCCAAGTATGTACATTGGCGACACTGGCGAAAAAGGTTTGCATCACCTCGTATATGAAGTAGTAGATAACTCCATAGATGAAGCACTTGCTGGGCATTGTAAAAACATTACAGTTACCATACATGAAGACAATTCCATTTCTGTACAAGATGATGGACGTGGTATTCCGACAGGTATTAATACAAAAGAAGGTAAATCTGCTCTAGAAATTGTAATGACGGTATTGCATGCTGGTGGTAAGTTTGATAAAGATACGTACAAAGTATCTGGCGGTTTGCATGGTGTGGGTGTGAGTTGTGTAAATGCATTGAGTACAAAATTGGTGGTAACGGTTGATAGAGAAAATAAAAAGTTTCAACAAGAATATTGCATTGG
>JAYTGY010000131.1:0-8943 GCA_043733065.1 Ferruginibacter sp. | reverse complement strand
CCATTTATGTGCAAAGTATCTACAGGTACAAATTCATTAAACTGGTTTATAATCATTTTTGCACGTGCCGAAAATTCTTCACCATCTTTTGCACTCCACCAATCTGTAAGATTTCCTTTAGCATCGTATTGGCGACCTTGGTCATCAAAACCATGCGTAATTTCGTGCCCCACTGTAGATGCAGCAGCATAGCCATATACAAGCGCATCATCAAGCTCTGCATCTTTAAAACCTGGTACTGCAAAAATACCTGCGGGCAATACAATTTCATTGTTGCTTGGGTTGTAATATGCATTGTAGGTTTGTGGTGTCATATCCCATTCGGTTCTATCTACAGGTTTGCCCAATTTATTTACAGAATAATTGTGCCACCATGCAGCGGCTCTTTGTGCATTTAATACCCAAGGGCCATCGGTTACTTCTAGGCTTGTAAAATCTTTCCACTTATCCGGAAAGCCAATTTTTTTTGAAATTCCTGCTAACTTTTCGTACGCTTTTACTTTTGTGTCATCGCCCATCCAAGTGAGTTTTGCAATTCTTTCTTTATATGCATCTCTAATATTTTCTACAATACCATCGTATCTTTTTTTTGCTGTTTCGTTAAAATATTCTTTTACAAAAAGTTGCCCAAGTGCTTCGCCAATGGCATCTTCTTCGGAGTCTAACACTCGCTTCCAACGAAGCTGCGGCTTGCTTGCGCCAGTAAGTGTTTTGCGATATTCAAATCGATCGTTAAATGTTTTACTATCCAAATATGGTGCAGATGCAAATACCAATTTTAGTTTTAAATAATTTTTCCAAACGCTAATTGGCGTATTTTTTAATTCGTTGCTGAGTGCTGTGTAAAACTCTGGTTGGCCTACAATTACAGAATCTACTTTATTGGTGCCGGCAAGTTTTGTATGCAATGCCCAATTGATAGAAGGCGCCATGGTGCTTAGCTGTGCCATGCTCATTTTATTATAGTTCTTATATGGATCTCGTAGGTCGGCTAATTTTCTACTTGCTTTTGCTAGAGCAGTTTCTAAAGCAAAAACATCTTCTACATCTTTTTGTGGGTTTGTATTTCTAAGATTTATAAACGTTTTGAGCATATATTTTTTGTACGCTGCTTTTACTTTTTGTGTTCTTTCGTCGGTGTTAAAATAGTAATCTCTGTTGGGCAAACCAAGCCCACCTTGTGCAAATTGTACAGCTATCACTTCGCTGTTTTTATCATCTTGCCCTACATATGCACCAAACAAACAGCCAATGCCTTTGTTTTGAAAGCTAGTGCCCACAGCTATTACATCATCTGCATTGGCAATGGCACCAATCTTTTTTATATCGGCTTCAAGTGGCGTAAGACCTGCTTTTTCTATAGCAACAGAATCCATACCACTGCGCCAGTAACTACCAATTTTTTGTGTGGTGCTGCCTTTTGGTGCTTTTGTTTTTACGGCAGATTCGTTTATTTTTTTTAGTTTGTTGTAAATATCATCTTGTACCAAATTGCCAATTCCCCATCCGCTTTCTGCTGCTGGTATGGGAGTGCGCTTTATCCATCCGCCATTGGCATAGAGGAAAAAATCGTCGCCTGGTTTTACGGTTTTGTCAATGTTGGAGAGAAGAATATCGGGTTTTGTTTTTTGTTGTGCGTTAATTTGCAGTGATACGAATGCGCAAAGTAATAATGCTGAAAATATTTTTGACATATAAATTTGTTTGAGTAGTAAAAATAAGAATAATAATTACTATATTTTTTTAATTGCCAATCTATTGCATAATAAAAGTTGAAAAATGAGAAAATGCTGATAGGCTGGCGGATAGAAGTGGAAAGCCCGGAACGAGTGACGAGGAACGAGGAACGGAGTGAGGACTTGTAACGGATAGCCGCAACAAATGCCGCCAAAAGTTATGTTGCTCACAGCCCCAAAACATTTTACATTTGCAACATGACTCCTGAAAGAACTGAACGAATAAATAATGTACTTGCCAAACGTCAAACTGGGCTTACGGTGGTGCTGGAAAATGTGAACGATCCGCATAATATTGCTGCAGTAATGCGCACTTGCGATGCGGTGGGCATACAAGATATTTATATTTTGAATACAAAAATTGGTGCGCACGAAATGTGGAGCGCAAAGGCTAGCAGCAGTGCGGTGAACTGGCTTACGATTCATCAGTTTACTAATTTGGAAGAATGTATTGATGCGCTTAGAAAAAATTTTGATAAAATTTATACCACTCATTTAAGTACTGATGCTGTTGGTTTATACAAACTTAATTTTTTAGAAAAAGTAGCGCTCGTTTTTGGTAATGAGCATGATGGTTGTAGCGATGAAATTATTGCATTGGCAGATGGTAATTTTATTATTCCGCAAGTGGGCATGATAAAGTCGTTAAATATTTCGGTAGCTTGTGCAGTGAGTGTTTATGAAGCTTTCAGGCAAAAAAATGCT
Source organism: Ferruginibacter sp. (assembly GCA_043733065.1). Taxonomy (GTDB): domain Bacteria; phylum Bacteroidota; class Bacteroidia; order Chitinophagales; family Chitinophagaceae; genus Ferruginibacter. The sequence continues at coordinate 6,502 of JAYTGY010000131.1, read as the reverse complement.
GGAGGACATTATGAGAAAATGCAATTAGATGCTGCTGTTGTAAATGGCTTATTAAAAAAATGGGATACGCCAAAATTTGAAAAAAGACTTGAAGCAAAAGCGCAAAGGAAGGCGAGATTTGAGGCACAGAAGAAGGAACCTTAACACTCTGCTGTATGGTAAACGCTTTCTGAAATACGAATAGTTTTATCATTTTAATAACATTTTTATTATTTTTAAATCCTAATCTTCGTTAAAACATTTTTATGAAAAAATACACACTTATATTTTTAAGTCTTACGACCTTGGGGTTTGTGAGTTGTAAAAAAGATGATGCAACAACTCCTACAACTACATCTAATTTAATTTTTAAATTTAAGTTTGATCCTACACAAGTAAGATTGAATAATATTGGCGCTGTTTCTACCATTCCTGCAGGTAATGCTGCTCAAAATCCTACGATGAATAAAATGAGTGCACACTATGTAGAGCTTACGCCTACTGCGTTTACGGCTATTGGCAGTGGAGCCGTTGTGTATAAAGCTCCGGAAACAACTACTGGAGGATCTCCTGCAATCGATTTTTCTAAATCTGCATTTGCGGGTAATAACGAAACATTTTTTTCGGTGCCAATAAAAGATATTGCTGTTGGAGATTATGAATATTTGCGCATATCACTGGCTTATCAAAATTTAGATGTTAGTTTTCATTTAGATACTGTTATAAATGCAACAACTATTTCGCAAGATTTTCCTGCAACAATTGCTGGTTTTATTGGCTTTAATACTTACATCAATTCATTTACAATTAAAAATAGTTCGGTAATGGTAAATGCAAATAAATTGCAAGGCTATTGGGGTGCAGAAGTTAGTGGAACTATTTTGGGCTTTCCTTTTAGCAATACACAAACAGGGCAAGCGCCTGCAAATGCAACTACTGTTGTTAATCCAATATTTGCTACATCGCCCGTGCCACAAGGCTCTTGCTTGGTTACAGGTGCATTTGCAGGCGGCACTAAATTGCATATTACTGGCACAGAAACAAAAGATATTGTGGTAGTAGTTTCTTTATCTACCAATAAAAGTTTTGAGTGGACTGATACAAATGCTAATGGAAAATGGGATGTTACAAAAGGAGAAAGAGTTGTTGATATGGGATTGAGAGGAATGATTCCAACGATACAATAGTATCTTTATGCCATAATTTTTATTATGCCTTTTAAAACACTTAGCCAAGAATATTTAAGCAAGCACATTTATTTTACTGCTCGTAAAGATATTTACGAAACTGATACTGGTAAAATTGTAGATCCATATTTTGTAGTAGAAATGCCCAATTGTGCTGTTGCAGTGCCTTTTACAGCCGAGGGAGATATTGTTTTTATTGAGCAATATCGTCATCCTATAAATCAACTTTCTATAGAATTGCCTGGTGGTTTTATTGATACCAACGAACCTAAAGAAACAGCTATTGTAAGAGAATTGCTTGAAGAAACTGGTTATAGTTTTCATGAAATTATTTATTTAGGAAAAACATTTTCCAACCCAGGTGTACTTAATAATGCAACACATATGTTTTTAGCAAAAGGTGGTGTAAAAACTGAACAACAATCTTTAGATGATAATGAAGAAATAAAAATATTATTAAAATCTGTTGATGAAGTAAAAGCGATGTGTGATAAAAACGAGATTAAGCAAAGCTTGCATGAGTTGTGTTTGTATAAGGCTTTTGAATATTTAAAGAAAAAATAATTATCAAACTATATTTTGCCTTTGCTTTAATTGGGCAAATTAAATGATACTCATTTCGGCAATCACAAAAAAACTCCCACAAATCATAATCACATCATTGGATGTTGCATTATTTTTTGCGGCAGCAATGGCGTCGTTTACTTTGTCAAAAATTTCTCCTGAAAGCCCTGCTGCTGAGGCTTTCTCTGCTAATTCTGTTACAGGCAATGCTCTTGGAATATGTGCATTGGTAAAATAATATGTTGCATTTTTTGGGAATAAAGTCAACACTTCTGCTACATCTTTATCTTTTACAAAACCTAATATAAAATGAAAATTGGTATTGGCGTATGTAGTTTCTAATTGATAAATAACTTGAGCAATACCATCTTTGTTGTGTGCTACATCTGCAATAATTGTAGGGCATTGTTGCAAAATTTCCCATCGACCACGCAAGCCCGTCATTTCTTTTACTTGCTTCAAACCATTGTGCAGTGCAGTTTCCGAAATGTTAATTCCAATGTTTTTTAATTGCTCTACAGATTCTAACACGGTACAAATATTTTTTGCTTGGTACAAACCTGTTAAACCTAATTGAAATTGCTCTGTTTTGCAGGTCATAATATTATCCACATCGCAAATCAATTTATTATTTTCTATAACTGCATTTGTTGTATAAAACAATTCGCTTGCAAAAAATATTTCTGCTTTTTTTTTGTTAGCTGTATCAATAAATATTTTTCTTGTTTCTGGCAATGTTTCGCCAATAACTACGGGTACATTTTCTTTAATAATGCCAGCTTTTTGCGTAGCTATTTCTTTTAAAGTATTGCCTAAAATATGTTGATGATCGTAACCAATATTTGTAATAACAGATAAAATGGGGGTGATGATATTTGTACTATCGAGCAAACCACCAAGACCAGTTTCTATAACTGCAATATCGCATTGTTGCGCTGCAAAATAATCGAATGCCATGGCAACAGTTAGTTCAAAAAAAGATGGACATATTTCATCTGATTTCTCCTTAGTGCGAGCCACAAATTCTACCACAGCTGCTTCTTGTATCATTTCGCCATTTACTCGTATGCGTTCTCTAAAATCTTTTATATGTGGCGATGTGTAGAGCCCAGTTTTATAACCTGCACTTTGCAATATGGCTGCTAGCATGTGCGATGTGCTGCCTTTGCCATTAGTACCTGCAATATGTATTGTTTTAAAATTTTTTTGTGGATTGCCAATGCTATTACAAAGTGCAATTGTATTGTGTAAATCTTCTTTATATGCAGCACTACCAATGCGGCTAAACATGGGCAATTGGGCGTATAGGTAGTCTATTGTTTGTTGGTAAGTCATTTGGGAGCAAAAGTAGATTTATTCTCCTAATAATTTTTCAATTTCCATGTGGGCATTTAGAATATCATAAAGCCAAGTTTTTATATCGTTATCGATAAACTAATTCTCTTTGTTTGTAAATGGATTCTTTTAAATAAGGATTTTTAATGGCTTTATCTTCCAATAAATCTATTGGTCTTTTTAAAATATCTTGTAAAGAGAATTTAAAATCGAAATAATTGTCTGCATAATCCTCCACAGCAATTGTTTAAAAATCTACGATGAAATCAACATCACTTTCAACATTAAATTTATCAGTAAGTATTGAGCCAAATGCATACAAACTATTTACCTTGTGTATTTCACAAAGTTTGGAAATATCTTTTGAGTATGTAGCTAGTTGATTCATTTTTTGAAATGGATAAATATTTTCCTATTTCACATTAAAATTAAACTGCACTGTCACCATACTTTCTTCATCAGCAGGGTCAAATTTCATACTTTGTAAATAACCTCGTATAGCATTTGCGTATGCAGAGCTTGTGCTCGTACTGCCTTGCCCAATGCGAACAAAAGTACCCACACCAGCTGGAGAAACTTTTACTACTGCATTAATAGTTGCTTTATCTAACTCACCTGTAAAATTATAAGAACGATACACTACTTTTCTATTGCCACTTATAACCCTTGGCCCTACAGTGCCACCACCTGTTTTATTACCATAAGTATCTTTATTGCCATTTGGCGAACCAGCATCGCCAGTGCCGCCTTTATTGTTGCCTTGTTGTGTATAGCCATTATCTTGTGTAGCACCATTTCCACCAGTTTTGCCTGGGCCAGTATAAACAACTTTTGGTACTCGAGGTTTTGGTACTGGTGTAACCACAGGTGCGGGAGTTGTTGGTTTTACGGTTGGTTTAGTTATTGGTGTAGGCATTACAACTTTTGTAGGTGTTGGCTTTTTTACTGTTTTTACAACTGGTGCAGCATCATCGGTTGCGTTATCATCGGGTGTTACTTTTTCTTCGGCTACTGGTTCGTTTGCCGCCACTGGTTGTGCTTGGGGTGGAGTAGGAGTGGTTTCTTGCACTGGTGAGCGCTCACCTTTTATAAGTGGTTGCACATCTCCAAAACCTTCATTATCGTTGCCAAGGTTTATTTCCATAAGGTCTTGCACAATGGGTGGTGGTGCAGGCGGAAGCGTTGTCCAACTAATAAAAATAAAAGCAATTAATAAAACACTACAAATAACTGCAGTATAAATGAATGCTTTGCGGTGTCTTTCTTTGTCAAATTGCGTTGCCATGCTATAAAGTTAAAATACTCTTTTGATAAAGATGTAAAAATTTATGAATTTGCATATTGCTTTATTATATTTTAACATTTTAGAGTAAATTATTCGCTAAAAAATTACTTTCAAATTTTAAAGCAATCCTATTAACTTTGAAACCAAAATACAAAACTAAAAAACAATGATGCAAAAATTACTATTCGTTTTCATTTTCACAACTTTCGTTGTTACCTCAAAAGCACAGTTTATAAAATTGCAAAGCGGTATCGAATATCGTTATGCCAAAAAAGGAGCTAGCACACAAACTGCTAAAATTGGCGATTTTATGACAATGATTATAAAAAGCACTTGTAGTGGTCAGACACTTTTTGATACAAGAAGTTTTAACAAAGGTGTAAATGCCCCTGTAAATTTTCCTTTACAAAAACCAAAATATAATGGAGATGTGATGGAAGTAATTCGTTTGTTGCACGAAGGCGATAGTGTAGTAGTGCGCATTCCGCAAGATTCATTTTACAGAGTGCCACAAGCACAACGCAAAGGCCTAGTTGCAGGAGAAGCCGTATTGTACAACATTGCAGTATATGGTATTAAAACGCCAGCACAAATAAAAAAGATACAAGATGATTATAAAAAAAATGTGGAAGCCTTTGCTAAACAACAGGCGGCATTTAAAAAACAACAGCAGCAACAATTATTGATACAAAAGCAACAATCCGTTTTAGATAAAAAACAAGACCAAGAAATGCTTGCATATTTTGCAAAAAATAATATAAAGTATACTAAAAAATTACCATCGGGTGTATATGTTGTAATAGACAGTGTTGGTAATGGCGATTTAATAAAACCTGGTTATGAAGTTGCTATGAATTATGAAAAACTTTCGCTTAACGGAACAAAATTTGACAGTAATTTAGATACCACTTATCATCATGTGAATCCTATGAAAGTAGTTGTAGGGCAAGGTAAATTGGTTGCTGGTTGGGATGAAGCTATTCAACAATTTAAAAAAGGCGGTAAAGGAAAAATATTTGTACCAAGTAAATACGGATTTGGAAGTAATAAGTTTGGCATTTGGCCAAATGATACCATACCTGCAAATACAATTTTAAAAATTGATGTAGAAGTTTTAGATGTTATAGATCTTGCCGCTGTTGCAAAGCAATTGGTAGAAAAACAGGACAATGAAATACAAGCATTTTTAAAAGCTAATAACTTAACTGGTGTAAAAACAATGTCGGGTTTATATTATGTAATTACCAATGAAGGTAGTGGCAATAAACCTGCAACTGGCGATGAAGTAACCATGAATTATACTGGTATGTTTTTAGATGGAAAAAAGTTTGATAGCAATGTTGATAGTGCATTCGGTCATGTATCTCCTTTCAAATTCCCTTTGGGCCAAGGGCGTGTAATTAGAGGCTGGGATGAGGGCGTAGCTTTATTAAAAAAAGGAACCAAGGCTAAATTTATATTACCAAGTGCTATTGCATACGGAGCAAATGGCTCAGGTACAATACCTGCCAATGCTGTTTTGCAATTTGATGTAGAGCTTGTGGATTATAAAAAACCTGAAGCACCCAAAAAATCTGCGGCTGCACCTACAAAAAAAATGTAGAAAATATACAAAAGATTAATGCTGGTATTTGTTATCAGCATTAATCTTTTTTTTCTGTTAAATCCTTCAAATTCTCACTTTTCTAAAAAACTAAGAAGCAGAAAAAATCCTTTGTGATCCGTTCAATCCGTGTTATCCGTGTTCCAATATAATTACCTCGTCCCAAATAACAAACTCCCAATACGCACCATATTACTGCCACAACTTATTGCCAATGCATAATCATCACTCATGCCCATGCTTAGTGTTGTAAGAACAATATTTTTTTGTGAAGCAAAGCTTGTAAATATTTTTTGCAAATGTTCAAACTCTCTTTTTACTTTTTCTTTATCATCCGTAAAAGTAGCCATACCCATTAAGCCGACAATGTTTACATTTTTGTAAAGTGAAGTATCCAAAGCCATCAACTCCGCTTCATCAAAACCAAATTTTGTTTCTTCTTCTGCAATGTGTACTTGTAATAAAACATGAATGGTACGATTATTTTTGGTAGCTTGTTTGTCTATTTCTTTTAATAGTTTTTCGCTATCTACACTTTGTATGAGATGC
>JAYTGY010000130.1:0-2983 GCA_043733065.1 Ferruginibacter sp. | reverse complement strand
GAAATAAATATAGAAAAAGAAATACCTTATGCCGATATTCCAAATTTTCCTATAAGCACAGTAGAAGGGCATAGCGGCAAATTAGTTTTTGGAGAACTTGCCGGAAAAAAAGTTGTAGCCATGTCGGGGCGTTTTCATTTTTACGAAGGTTATAGCGCACAACAAGTTGTTTTTCCTATTAGAGTAATGAAATATTTGGGCATACAAACTTTACTAATAAGCAATGCCGCTGGCGGTATGCAAAAAGGTTTTAAAGTAGGCGATATAATGATTATAAAAGATCATATAAGTTTGCTTACACCAAATCCTTTGGTAGGAAAAAACGAAGAATCTTTTGGTCCACGTTTTCCAGATATGAGTGAGCCCTATAAAAAAGATTTAATAAGCAAAGCAAAAAGTATTGCAGCAAAAGCAGATATAGAAATAAAAGAAGGCGTTTACATTTGTGTAACTGGCCCTACTTTTGAAACTCGTGCCGAGTATAAAATGTTGGAAATAATTGGCGCCGATGCAGTGGGCATGAGTACTGTGCAAGAAGTGATAGTAGCTGTACACATGGGTTTACCTGTGTTTGCCATGAGCGTAATTACAGACCTCGGTATGCGTGATGAAGAATTTAACATTACGCTCGAAGAAGTATTGCAAGCTGCAAAAGAGGCCGAACCAAAACTTACTCATATTTTTAAAGAACTAGTGGCACAGTTATAATTTTACATGAAAAAATTATTATTCTTTATTGTTTTTATATTGGCAACGGCTTTTGCTTTTTGTCAAAATCCTATTGAATCTATTAAAGGTAGATTTGGTGGAATGTCTTCAAGTTCTTCAAATAGTAATAGTAAAAGATCGGATACCACAAAAAAGAAAAGCAATAACAAATTAGATACGCTTGGGTTTGAAAGGCGTGATGATTTATTGGACTCCATTACCATTAGTTTTAAAGTGATGGATTCTGTTAGAAAAAATCCGCTCGACTCTACTATAAACGATTTTGATAAATATTATTCTGTACCATCTACTTATCAATACCTTGGCAATAATGGAGCGGCCGCTACAGCACTAATTTTTAAACCATTTGCAAAAGCAGGTTGGGATGCGGGTTTTCATGCATACGACATTTATAAATTTACTTTAGAAGATACAAAATTTTATAAAACCAATAAGCCATTTTCTATGTTGGGCTATCAGCTTGCTGGCGGCAAAGAGCAAATGATACAAGCTATGCATACACAAAGCCCAAGGCCAAATATGAATTTTGGTTTTGAATACAGACTTATAAGTGCACCGGGTTTATTTATAAATCAAAATAACAATCATAATAATAGCAGATTGTTTGGTACTTATCAAGGCAAAAGAAAAAGGTATAATGGCGCTTTTACTTTTATTTCTAATTCTATAAAAGCATCTCAAAACGGAGGAATAGTTGATGACGCTTTGTTACTTGATCCAAATAAGAAGCAGCGAAATTTAATTGATGTAGTAGTTGGGAACGATGTAGATAATCAACCGAATCCTTTTAAGTCTAAAGTGAGGACTGGTGTTATTTACAAAGAAAAAACATTGTTTCTTAGGCAAAGTTATGATATAGGAAAAAGAGATTCTATTGCTATAAATGACTCTACAACCGAATATTTATTTTATCCAAAACTTAGATTGCAACATACATTTACGCTTACTTCAAATGAATATGAATATATTGATCTAACACCAGATTCTACTTACTATCATGATCAATTTTCGTTTCAATTAAACAAAAAAAAGGATACCGCTTCTATTTTGGAAAAATGGAAAACGATAAGCAACGATTTTTTATTGATACACTTTCCCGATACTAAAAATTCTGCTCAGTTTTTTTTAGCAGGTGCTACATTACAAACATTAAATGCGGCTACAAAAACTGGTACATATAATTTTCAAAATGTAATGTTGCACGGCGAGTATAGAAACCGTACCCGAAATAAATTGTGGGATATGTTGTTAAAAGGTGAGTTGTACTTAGCTGGGTTTAACAATGGCGATTATAACGTACAAGCCAATGTTAGTCGATATTTCAATAAAAAATTAGGAGATGTAAGTTTATATTTTAATAATGTAAATAGAACACCATCTTTTATTTTTGATAATCGTTCTTCATTCAATTTGGGCAATGTAAATAGTTTTAAAAAGGAAAATATTACATCTTTTGGCGCAACCGCTACCAACCAATTTGTAAAGCTTGGTTTTAATAATTATCTACTTACCAATTATGCTTATTTTTCTAATTATTATAAAAGTGAGCAATACAACAAACCAATAAATATTATACAAATTTCGGCTTCTAAAAAAATCAAACTTAAGAAAAATATTTATTATTACGCAGATGCTACTTTACAAAAAACAGATAAAGCCGCACCAATAAAACTGCCACTTATTTTTACCAGAAGTAGAGTAGCTTATGAAGGAAGTGTGTATAGAAACTTACGTGTTAGTGCAGGCTTGGAAGTGCGATATTATACTCAATACAAAGCAAACAATTACTCAGCAGTGCTTGGGCAGTTTACCCCGCAAGATACAATGGTCATAAAAAACAAGCCAGATATTTCAGCATTTCTCCATTTTAGAATAAGGGGCTTTGGTGCATTTTTACGAATGGAAAATTTAAACACCGCAAGTTTTAAAAACGGCTTCGGATTTATTGATAATAATTTTGCTGCACCACATTATCCTACACCTGCAAGGATGATAAGGTTTGGTATTAAATGGTGGTTTGTAAATTAGTGAATAATTATTTTACTAGATGCCAACTTTTAAAAAGTTGGCATCCAGTAAAATAATTCCTCAAAAAATGGATGCCAACTTTTTAAAAGTTGGCATCCATTTTTTGAAGTTGGTATCTGTTTGAAAAGATGAGTTAACTAGCTATCAATTTTTCCAAATTCTTTTCTTCAAAATATTTTGTACAAAGTTCATGCGCTTTTTTCATAATAGCATTCAAACCATCTTC
>JAYTGY010000129.1:0-2136 GCA_043733065.1 Ferruginibacter sp. | reverse complement strand
ACTAAATTTTTATTGGTAATGGCTATGGCATTTTTAATAAGCAGCAAAGCTACATCGCTATGCACATCGTATAAATACACTTTTTCAAAGCCGCAGCTGTTAATCATATCAGCAATTACCTTTAGATCTATACTGTCTCCTGGCAGCATCAGCCTATCATACCGAGCTGCTAGCAAATATGGAATGACCAATACTTTCTTTTTAGCAAATAAGTTATCAATTGCATTGGCAGTTTGTAATAATTGAAAAAGTTTATCACTACTTGTTATAGAGCAAACTACTTTTACTTCATCCCCTTCTGCTACACCTGCAATGTTTACATGTGGTTGGCTATCGGGGAAGAGCGTAATTTTTATACCTTCTTCTTTATTTAAATTGATTATTTTCATATCTCATTTTATTTTGATGAGACAAAGGTAGGAGTATTTTTTAATTTGCGTACATTTTACGCAAATTATTTTTAAATTTCAAAATGCATACCATCATTCAGTAGTTGCTGATATCTTTTCTTATTAAATTTAAAGATTTTACTTGGTCGCCCTGCGCCGCTATTGGTAGCTAATTCTCCCGTATCTTCTAAAAGACCTAGTGATAATATTTTTTTTGTAAAATTTCGCCTGTCAATGGTTTTGTCAAGTAAAGTGCTGTATAATTTTTCTAAATCAGCAAAGGAGAATTTTTTATCCAACAATTCAAACCCGATAGGCTGATAACGAATTTTTGCCCTTATGCGCTCAATGGCCATACGCAATATCTGTTTATGGTCAAAAGCTAGTGATGGTAATTTGTTTATAGGAAACCATTGTGCTTCTTCAGCATCTGTAGTAGCTTTCAGCTCTTGAAATAAAGCACTTTTCACTAAAGCAAAATATGCCACAGAAATTACTCGCTGGCGTGGATCTCTATCTGGTTCCCCAAAAGAATACAATTGTTCTAAATAATTTACAGTAATACCTGTCTCCTCTTGCAATTCTCTTTTCACAGCATCTTCCAAGCTTTCATTTTCCAACACAAATCCACCTGGTATTGCCCAACAATTTTTAAATGGTTCGTACTTCCGCTTAATAAACAAAACGGATACGCCATCATTTTTGGAATATCCAAATACAATGGCATCTACGGCTACTTTAATAGAAGAAATATCGTTTTGCATTTGATAAAATTAAGAAAAGTAAAAAAAAGTCTGTATGTGGTATCAAAATTTTTGTATGTCGCTGTCTCTTCACTTACAATTAATCATACCAGTATTTAGTACGACACACAAAAAAACCTCACATTTCTGTGAGGCTTTGTGGGAGTTACAGGAGTCGAACCTGTGACCCTCTGCTTGTAAGGCAGATGCTCTAAACCAACTGAGCTAAACTCCCTTTTTTCATTTTCGGATTGCAAAGATAGGGAGAAATGTTTCTTTACAAAACTTTTTTGAAAATATTTTATCTAAACTTGTTTTTAAGTGCCGCCAATGCATCATCCATAGTAGCCGGCTGTACTTCTTTTGCAGTCGCAGCAAGGCTTTGCTTAGGTTTTGGTACATGTTGAGAAGGTCTCGATTGTTGCGCAGGAGCAGCCTCCGTTTGTTTAATAGATAAAGCAATTCTCTTACGAGCCACATCTACTTCCATCACTTTTACCTTTACATGTTGGTTTAGTTTTAGCACTTCGCTTGGGTCTTGTATGTACTTATGAGCAATTTCTGATACATGTACAAGGCCATCTTGTTTTACCCCAATATCTACAAACGCACCAAAACGTGTAAGGTTTGTAATAATGCCTGGCACTTCCATACCCACATGCACATCTTCTATTCCAAAAATTTGTGCAAACTCAAAAACCTGTGCCTCGCTTCTTGGATCGAGCCCTGGTTTTTTTAATTCGTTTATAATATCATTAATGGTATGTGCACCAAAATTGTCGCTGATGTATTTCTTTTTATCTATAGTAGTAAGCAATGTTTCATTACCAATTAATGTATTTACATCTGCGTTAATATCTTTGGCCATTTGTTGCACGAGTGCGTATGCTTCTGGGTGTACTGCACTTGCATCGAGCACATCATCTGCACCTGGTATGCGTAAGAAACCAGCACATTGCTCATACGCTTTGCCACCAAGGCGAGGCACTTTTAATAGTTGTTTT
>JAYTGY010000128.1:0-3943 GCA_043733065.1 Ferruginibacter sp. | reverse complement strand
ATTGCAGTAATTTTAATGAGCAAATTTATATAAAAAATTATTGTAAATATAGTGTGTAAATGTTAACTAAATGTTAAGGTTTAAAATTTAGCACAAATTTAACACTTCTCTAAAAAATTTAGTATATGGCTGATAGTGTAATCTTGACCGGTTTTACTTCAGAAATAATAAATGCAGCAAGAAAAATAAAGCTTTGATAGAAACAAAAAATTGTGTTTATGATAAATATTTGGCGCCAACAAGGTAAAAAGTAAAAGCTTCCAATGAAACAGTATCGCATTAGAGCCCCAACTAACTTGCACTAACAATATTCCCATAAAGCGATACAAGATAAGTTGCAAATTATTAAAGAGGTTCATGCAAATAGAATACAATTTCTAAAACATTATTTAGAAACAATAAGCCTCAAATTATACATACTATCCGCAGTTTTTATACTCACCACATATGTACCACTTGAAAGAATATTTGTATTTAAATCAAATTTATTCAGCAATATCCCATTGTAATTATTTCTATACACTTCTTTGCCTTGTGCATCATAAATACAAATTGTAGCATTTGAAATGCCTGTATTGCAATAAATTTTTGCAGAAGTTGTTGCAGGGTTTGGTGCAATTACAAAAGTTGCATTTATTTTATTTACATCAATAGTTCTTATGGGAGAATATTTAAATCTACCATCTTTATCAATCATTTTTATGCGATAATAATTGAGACTATATTGATGATTCTCATCTATAAAATTATAACTGTGTATTCCTGCTGCATTTTGCGAAGTTACACTCCCTATAGTTTTCCATACAATGCTATTATTACTATTTTCAATTTCGTATTTGCTAGTATTTATTTCATCAGTAGTTGTCCATTTTAGCAAAGATTTATTTTGGTAAAGTGTAGCAGTAAAATCTAACAAACTTAATGGCAACACTGATAATGATACTGGCTTAGTAATTTCATCCCAGCTTTTAATATCGTTTTCTATATATAATTTTACTTGATAGTTGCCCATGGCTGCATAAACATGTGTTGGATTTTCATTGTTGCTAAAAGTACCATCTCCAAAATCCCACCAGTATGCAAGGCTTCCTACACTTGTATTTGTAAACGAAACCGAAAGTAAATTTTGTATCCAATTATAATTAGCAAGTGGTTTGTGTTGTTTCCATAAAAATTGTGTTGCTTTATTTACAATGATGGGTAAAAAAGCATTACCACCTGTTCCATTACTCCAAGTGCCATTTGTTGTTCCATAAAATTCGTGCCCTTCCCCCGTTACAAAATATGTTTCTTTGTTTGTAAGTGCTAATGCATCTAGTTTATTATTTATGGGATTACTACCATCGGTTGTTGGTAAAGAAGAATAGCCAAATGGACTACCAGTATTAAAAGGTACAGTTGGGTCTGCAGTGCCATGTACAAGTAAAACAGGCGTGTTATTATTTAGTGTAATTAAATTTGTATTTTGTACTGCACCCCACAATGAAATTACTGCATCGGGTTTACCATTGTACGTTAAATTATTTCCAATATCAAGTAAACCCAAATCTGGTGTTGTATGCGAAAAAGGAAAAGTAAGATTGGAGTAATTTACAACACCTGCTTGCGTAGGAATTTCTGAAACATCATCTAAATAAATACTGTGTAATGCAATAAAACTTCCTGCACTACTTCCTACAAAATAAATTTTATTTGGATCTATACCGTACAAAGCAGCGTTGGCTCTTAAATATCTTATGGCAGTTCTTCCATCTTGTAAGCCTCTATACACAGCTCGAGTAGAGTGAAGGCTAGTATTTCCAATCAAATTAAATCCTTGTCGGTAATCGATAGATACGGTTACATATCCTTTTCTTGCAAAGGAGTCGCAAAGCGCTTTCATATCATCTATACTTTTATTACCTGTTAAAAAACCACCCGAGTGGGCAAAAATAATTGCAGGGCGAAGTGAAAAAACATCGCCTGTTGGTTGATAAATATCCATCAATAAATTCTTAGTAGTTGTGCTAGACTCAACTGTATAAAATGGCCCGTTTATAAAAGGAGCTGTACCATAAACAACATTGCTTATTGGTGTTGACGAAGGGAAAAGTGTTGTGGTATATCTGTAATTTTGCCCCCACGAAATAAAATTGAAAGTAATTAGTACAAGAGACAATATCTTTTTCATTGTTATATTATTTAAGCCATAATAGAATTTCAAATTTACTGAATATTATTTTTCAAATTTATTTGTTTCAATCTTCAACTCACGTCCGATGGCATTTCGAAATATCTTCTTAAATGAAATTTCTATATCCAAGAGTTTAGGAACATGCCTTGATATTTGAAGAAAATTTAAAACTTTATTTCCAAAAATAAAATATCTTTTCAGTTACTCTTCTACTTATTGAAATTCTTATACGCCTCAATAATAGCATTCCTCACTTTTTCTGCTTGCGCTTTATCCGCCGCAGTGCCATAAGCTATTTTGTTAATTACATCTACACTGTAATACCAATTAAAATATCCACCAATAAATCTATCGGCGCTTTTAAAGTTGATATTACTTTTTATTTCATCGGTTATTTGTTTATCCAAATCTGTATAATATTCTTTCATTACTTTTAATTGTGCGTAAAGGCAACATGAACATTTTCTACTATCAATCAGCTCTCCTTTTGCATCATAAGTATCGCAAGGGTTTCTTCCATTTTTTTCCAAATCAATACGCAGGGTTTTGCAATCATTTTGTGCGTTAGCACTCACAGGTTTTTTTGAAAAATAACATTGTGTACCCATTTCGCCTAGCCCAAATTTTGTATTGCTACTATAATTTGTTCTTATGGTATCAAAAATTTCTACCCACTCTTTTGCAGTAAAATTTATTTGAATAGAGTAATCACTCACATCTCCATTGGGTTCGTAAGAATTATCATCGGGGTAATAACTTATCAATAAATAATCCAAATTAGAGAAAGATATTTTCTTATTATTTTTGTCTTTAAAATGATTACCAAGCCCTCTAATCCATCTCAGCATTCCATCATTTATATTTTCGTAACTGTTTCTTTTTTTACCATCTCCATTAAAATAAAAAGTAATGGCAGTTAACGGAAATTTTTCATCTTTACTCATCAATTTATTACTGCTTTGTATCTCTACTTTTTTAGCACTTAAAAAATCATATGCCGCTTTTAATTGCCCTACTACTATTTTTCGCCTTTGTTCATTTTTTAAATTTCCAATTACACTTCCTCCAAACCAGTCACCATTTACTTCGTTACCAATTTCCCAAATATCTACATACTTACCCAATTTTTCGTACATCTTTTTTGTACGCTCCAAATAAGCTGCTACACTTTTTGTTTCATCTAATGCTGTAAAACATTTGGTAGATGATTCTATATCTGAGTCCACTAATTCTGCCATCACAAATGCCAATCCTTCGCTTTTTATGCGTTGTATTAAATCAAAATATTTCTTATCTAATTTATTGGTAAGCTTTGTTTCGCTTGGGTCGCAATCTCCTCCACTTTCGCAGCCAATGGGTAGTACAATACGAACCGTAAGTGTATTGTTATTTGGTTGAGATGCTTTTATTTTTCGTAACTCTGAGAGAATATTTTCTATCAATTTTGGGGCATCCATTTTTAACGCCGCTTCATCTAACGAAGATTCATCGATAGTTAAACCAAATAATTTGCCTGGCATTTTGTTTGGCGATAGCTTTTTTGCTGCCTGCTCTGCTGTAAGTTGTGCTTGTGCAAATGCTACAATAGCAACAAACAAAATAGTGAGCGACAGATAAACTATAGTAGTTCTAATAGCTTGTTTCGACATTTTTTAATATATTATTTTAGATCATTGTTGTCCGACAAAAATAAGCAATAAATTACCTGTACCCTTTATTGGTTAAAGGTTTTAAGCCAAAATAAGTTGGTTCAAGAAGTGGGAGTAGGTG
>JAYTGY010000127.1:0-8638 GCA_043733065.1 Ferruginibacter sp. | reverse complement strand
CTTATTCGCAAAAATTTTAGCAAGCAAAAATTTGCACCATCATTAAATACCGAAGCTGTACTAAGCGAAAGAGAAAAAGAAGTGCTCATGCACGTAGCTATGGAATATACAGCTTCTGAAATAGCTGGTAAATTGTTTATTAGTGCCCGCACCGTAGAAGCCATTAAAGATAGGCTGATGGAGCGTTTTGGTGTAAAAAATTCGGTAGGATTAATTTTTTATGCCATGAAGAATAGGCTGCTGGATTAAGAGGTTGAAAAGGTTTGTAAAAAGTTTAATAGGTTTAAAAAGTTTATAGAATCGATGTGCTTAACAGAGAACAAAGCCTCTATGAAACAAATAAACTTGGCATCAAAAAACTTATTAAACCTTTTAAACCTTTCAAACCTTTCAAACCTTTCAAACCTTTCAAACCTTTCAAACCTGTCAAACTAAAACAACCCAAACAACTGTGCATCTATACCACTAATAATTTGCCCAAGGTGATCTTCGTTTTCAGCAAACTTATTTGTATCTGCATCTATAATTAAAAGTTTTCCTTCTTTGTATCCATCTATCCAGCTGTTGTAATAATCATTTAGTTTTTTCAAATAATCGAGGCGAATATTTTCTTCGTACTCTCTTCCTCTTTTTTGTATTTGAGAAACGAGTGTAGGCACCGATGCTTTTAAATAAATTAATAAATCGGGTGGTTGTACCATTGTCTTTAATGTTTCAAAAAACTTGTAATAGTTTTCAAAATCTCTTTTGCCCATAAGCCCCATATCGTGCAGGTTTGGTGCAAATATGTTTGCATCTTCGTATATGGTTCTATCTTGTATTACAGTTTCGGTGCCACGTTGTATTTCCAACAATTGGTTTAGTCTGCTGTTTAAGAAAAATATTTGTAGGTTAAAACTCCACCTTGGCATGTCTTCGTAAAAATCATTTAGGTATGGGTTGTGATCCACATCTTCAAATTGCGGAATCCATTTGTAATGCTTGCTTAGCATTTCTGTTAATGTTGTTTTGCCTGCTCCAATGTTACCTGCAATAGCAATATGTTTCGGTTTCTTTATCTTGGCCATGAGTTCTAAAAAATTATTTTATCGGATAACGAATGTAAGGGTATTTAAGGCAATGAGCAAATGAATGACAGTAAAATGTGAAAATAGGCAAATGTGCAAATGTGCAAACGAGAAACGAACAAACGAGAAACGACCAAACGAGAAACGTTAATAATTCATCCCCATCGCTTCCCTCACCATCCTCATAGTTTCATTGGCGCTTTTATTGGCTTTTTCTGCGCCTTTTTCCATTATGCCTTTAAGTTTGCTTTCGTCGTTTAAAAGATCCAAAGATTTTTGCCTTATCGGCGCTATAAAATTTACCATATCTTCTGCTAAATCTTTTTTTAAATCGCCATACCGAATGGTAGTTTCATTAAAATCGTTTGTGTATTTATCTATTTTTTCTTGCGGGCTCACTAGTTTCAATAGCGAAAAAATATTTTGAATAGATTCTGGCATTGCACTGTTTTTTTCAGTAGGTGCCACATCAGTTACAGCTTTCATTACTTTTTTGCGAATGGTATCATCATCATCTGCCAAGTATAAAGTTGCTGCTTGGTTTTCGCTCTTGCTCATTTTGCCAGTATTATCTAACGATGGCACTTTTACCAACTCTGCATTGTAATTAAATGCATGTGGCTCGGGAAAAATATTGCCGTACCTAAAATTAAAACGATTGGCAAATGTGCGAGCCATTTCTAAATGTTGCTCTTGGTCTTTGCCTACAGGTATATAGCTAGCACGATGTATCATAATGTCGGCAGCTTGTAGTACGGGGTAAGTAAGTAAACCTGCATTTATGTTTTCAGGATTTTGACGAGCCTTATCTTTAAACGTAACTGTTTTTTCTAGCTCACCCATGTATGCCAACATGTTTAAATACAAATACAATTCCGATGTTTCTCTTACATGGCTTTGGCAATAAAATGCAGCTTTATCGGGGTCGAGACCGCAGGCAATGTTTTCTGCTACCACACGATAAACATTTTGTTTAAGTTCTTTCGTATCGGGGTGTGTGGTAAGGCTATGCAAGTCGGCCACCATAAAGTAGCACTCAAACTCATCTTGCATTTTTACATAATTGCGGATTGCACCAAAATAATTGCCAAGGTGCAAAAAACCAGTAGGCCTTATGCCGCTCATTACTATTTTTTTTGTAGTAGAAATTTGTTGTTCGCTCATGTGGCGAAGGTAAAATAAAAAAGCACTACAATAAATAGTGCTTTAGTAAAATATATTTTTGATGAAATTATTTGTTTGTATTAAATCACGCTTCTATGCTTAAGTTATCAAACATTAAAGTAAGCGAATAAAAAAACCTGAAAATTTAATAATTTTCAGGTTTTTTTATTATTTGTAAATTATCACTATTATTTTAATGACGATAAATTACTAATTAGAACTTAGCAGTAATACCTAATTGTGCAAAAGAACCTGCAAGGTATCCAATCTCAGCATAAGCGCCGAAGTTTGGAGAGAAATAGTATTTAGCACCTAATTGACCAGTGATACCAAAAGCACCAGGAACTTTAATATTGAATAGTGCGAAATCAGCAGCTCCGTCAGTTGGATCGTTAGAAGTTGTTTTAAATTTAAAACTACCATAACCAAGTCCAAGTCCACCATAAGGGTCAAATTTTGCAGAACTACCAAAATGATAGTTTACTCTAGCAATTGCAGAAATTTGATCCATTTGTTGAGTAACAATGTAATCTTTACCAGCACCAAGACCATCTTTATCAGTAGTTACATTTTTAATAGTACCATAAGCAACTTGCAAGCCTACGCTTACATTATCTGTAGCTCCGTACTCGTAAGTAACACCAATAGGTCCTAGAGAAGTTAATTTAACCGTTGTAGTTGGATCTGTTGCGAAGATGTTAGTCAACTTAAAAAGAGTTTTGTAAGGACTAGCAAAACCATAGCCTAAAGATACAGTAGAACTTCCTTTTGTAAAAGCACCGTCACCATCTTGAGCGAAAGTTGCAGTTGCAGCAAACATAATTGCTGTAG
Source organism: Ferruginibacter sp. (assembly GCA_043733065.1). Taxonomy (GTDB): domain Bacteria; phylum Bacteroidota; class Bacteroidia; order Chitinophagales; family Chitinophagaceae; genus Ferruginibacter. Next base: position 5,576 of record JAYTGY010000127.1, on the reverse strand, counting down.
CGAATAATAATTTTTTCATAATTTGTTTAGTTTTTTTGTTTTTAATATGGCAAAACTAGGGGTTTAAACATTATCATACAACAAAATGCCTATTTTTTTTTAATAATCATACCTGTCTATTTTTAACCATAAGTGCGTCATTTAACCAAAGGAGTGTAAACCAAAAAAAAATTATTTCAAATTTTGCAGCATATCTACCACCATTTCTTCCAATTTATACTGTTCTTTCCACCCCCAATCCTGTTTTGCCACAGCATCATCTATACTTTGTGGCCAGCTATCGGCAATGGCTTGGCGTGAATCGGGCTTATAAATAATATCAAAATCTGCAATATGTTTCTTTATTTCAGCAGCTATTTCTTTGGGTGAAAAACTCATACCACCTAAATTATACGATGTACGAATGTTTATTTTATTTTTATCGGCTTCCATTAATTCTATTGTTGCACGTATAGCATCGGGCATATACATCATTGGCAAGTAGGTGTCTTCTTTTAAAAAACATTCATACTGCTCTTTATCTTTTGCCGCATGAAATATCTCTACCGCATAATCTGTAGTGCCACCACCTGGTTGGCTTTTATAACTTATTAAACCTGGGTACCTAAGGCTACGAACATCTACACCATATCTATTAAAATAATAATTGCACCAAAACTCACCAGCATATTTACTAATACCATATACAGTGCTCGGTTCTATAATTGTTTGTTGTGGGCAGTTTTGTTTAGGGCTTGTAGGGCCAAACACTGCTATACTACTTGGCCAATATACTTTATGCAAATGTTCTTCTTTGGCAATATCGAGTACATTTAAAAGGCTCGTCATGTTTAAATGCCAAGCAAGGTTCGGATTTTTTTCGCCAGTGGCAGATAAGATAGCAGCCAATAAATAAATTTGTGTAATACCTTGGCGTATTACTTGCACATGCAGCATTTCTTTGTTCATCACATCTAAACTCACATACGGTCCAGTGCCTTCAAGCAAAGGATTTTGCTCTCTCAAATCACTTGCTATTACATTGGCATTGCCATATATTTTTCTAAGTGCAAGGGTAAGCTCTACACCTATTTGTCCGCTGGCACCTATTACAAGTATTTTTTCTTTTAGCATTATCTCGATATTATATACTGCAAATTAAAATTAAATTATTCGGTCTTACAATATATTATTTACCATTTTCTAATGGACTTTCGAAATTAAAAAATTAGCACATTAGCATATTGGCTAATTAGCTAATTTTGCCCTCATGAACGAACTCTTCAAAAACCAACAATACAACAAAAATAATTTCTTCCTTATAGCAGGCCCTTGCATTACCGAAAGCGAAGAAATCGTAATGGAAATAGCCGAAAAAGTTTCGGCTATTTGTAAGCGCTTAGAAATACCGTATATTTTTAAAGCATCTTACCGGAAAGCCAACCGTACCAGTGCCAATAGTTTTACAGGTATTGGCGATGAAGCATCTCTAAAAATTATACAAAAAGTTGGGCAAACATTTTCTATACCCACCACCACCGATATACATGCACACGAAGAAGCCGCCATGGCTGCCGAGTATGTAGATGTGTTGCAAATACCAGCTTTCCTTTGCCGCCAAACAGATTTGTTAATTGCCGCAGCAAAAACTGGTAAAATTATTAATGTAAAAAAAGGACAATTTCTAAGCGGCCCATCTATGAAATTTGCCGTAGATAAAATTAAACAAGCCGGCAATGATAAAGTTTGGCTTACCGATAGAGGAAACACATTCGGCTATCAAGATCTTATTGTGGATTATAGAAACATCACTTGGATGAAAGAAATTGGCGTACCAGTAATTATGGATTGCACACATTCTTTGCAACAACCCAACCAAACAAGTGGCGTAACTGGCGGCAATCCATCATTGATTGAAACCATTGCAAAAGCAGCCGTAGCCACAGGTGCAGACGGATTATTTATAGAAACACACCCCAACCCTGCCGAAGCAAAAAGCGATGGTGCAAATATGTTGCGGTTAGATTTGTTAGAATCATTGTTGGAAAAATTGGTGCGGGTGAGGCAATCGATTTTGTAGGTACTCGCCTGTGGCGAGTACATCTAGGTATTCGCCTGTTGCGAGTACATCTAGGTATTCGCCTGTGGCGAATACTAATCAAAAAAATATTTTTTGTCCAAACAAAGAAGCAGCTATGGTCATCATTCCCTACATATGTGTAGGGATGTCACTCACTTCATCGACATACCTTTGTTCATCTTTTATTATGCAATAGAAGCCTCCCTAAATCTCTCCGAAGGAGGGACTTTGAGTATCTAATACTTTTTAGTAATTTTAAATTATCAAACATTGGCTTTTCTATTTTTAAAACTAAGTTTAAAATTCTTTTGAGAGTAAAGTATTTCATAACAAAAAATACCCCGTCAATCTATTGCACAATCTCGTGCATTTCCTCCCCCTTCGGGAGAGATAGAGGGGGCTTTTTAAATTCCATTTTATGTTACCCAATTATTCCATCAGCACCAACAAAGCAAAAATAAACATCCCATTCGTTCATCAATATTTATGCAACGAAAGTTATTGGTCAAAAAATATTCCATTAGATATTGTAAAAACATCTATTGAAAATTCTGTTTGCTTCAGTGTTTTTTATAAAGAAGAACAAATAGGTTTTGCAAGAGTAATAACCGACAAAGCTACCTTTGGTTATTTAGCAGATGTATTTATTGTTGAAAGCCACCGAGGAAAAGGCTTAAGCAAATGGCTTATGCAAACCATTTTTGAGCATGAAGAATTGCAAGGTTTTAGAAGTTGGATGCTCGCCACAAAAGATGCCCATGGTTTGTATGAAAAATTTGGTTTTAAACTTACCAACGATACTACTAGGATAATGAGAAAGCAAGGGATTGAAGGGTATTGATTTTTTCACCGCTTTACTTTATTTATTAGGATTTTCTAACTCTCCTCTTGCAACTGAGATAGTAAACAAAGTATCTGTTCCATTAATAAATTTATCTTTTCTGAGCATTTCTGTAATCTCATTTTTATATTTTACAATATCAATTTTACTTGGCGATACTGTTATAAAAACGATACTATTAAAAGGCCTCGAAGGCAATTCGTACCACTTATCTAAATTAATTCTTAGTACATCTGATAAATAAGGTTTCTTTTCTGAAAACCTAATTACAGAACTCATGCCTTGATTTATTTTTTCACCATCATAGCCATATCCTATGGATTTTCCAATTGGTATTCCTTTTTCAAAATTAATTTCTGAACTAAGCTCCCCACTTTTAAAATAACCTTTTGCAATACCTGTAAAAGGAATATTACTGTCATTGTTGTAATACTTATTATTTTTTAATTTTAAGTTATCTAGTCGTGCTGTATTTGTGCAGGAGGCAAATAATATTAAAAATATTATAGCTATCAAGAATTTCATAAGGCATGTTTGTAAAATTTTCCAAAATTATAAATCCCAGTTTTAATCATCAGCTTATCCCTATCCTCATCACCTGCTCCAGAGGTTTTAGATAATGGATTTAAATTTTTAAAAGTTTGATTTAAATCTGAACCCTTATATAACTCGTCGTCCGAAAAGTCGGCTTCTTTCCCAAAAATACCGTAAGAAATATTTCCATAATCATCATACCTACGTAGCGTACCATTCAATAAAGACCATTCCCCTATTACTTTTGCAGCGTATGATGGTGTACCATCATTTATTATTACAGATTTTAAATCATACTTTCCATTATCTGTTACAAGTTTTTGAAATGCTTTTTTTCTATCGCTATAAGTACCTTTATTGCTTAATTTTCTTAGCGCATAAAATTCTGGTAATCCTTTATTTATTATAGTATCAAACTCAGTCGTAAGATCTAGCAAATCTTCATAATACACTGGAGTATCTGCTTTTGTACCTACATTTTTTAATGGATGATTGTTTCGAAAATCTTTCCCCGTTAATCCTTTAAAGACTTTACTATCCTTACCAACACTGTATTTCAAAGCAACTGATGCTCCTAATATGTTTTCTTCCTGTTTGTGTGAAACAGCAAAACCATCATTAATAACATAAATAGCTGTTTTATTATCGCCTTTACTAAGGTATTCCAGTTGCCCACCCATTGCTCTAAATATTACCCTTTGCTTTTGCTGTTCTTCGTCTCTTTTTAATTTTTCTTCTGCCACTTTTCTTTTACTCTCTTCCCATTCCAAATTAAACTTATCTCTCTTAACAGCCATTTGGTCAAAAGCATTATCAAATTCAAAACCTAAAGCTCTTAATTTGGCTAATTTTTCAGAATTCATAATCAGTTTGCTTATTCTTAAATAATACTTTTAAAAATGAAATTACACAAAATAGCATCAATATCCAAATCACTTCCCCATCTTTCATTAAATTACACATTCTTTCATTTATAATACTAACAAACCAAAAAAGTATGAATCTAATTAAACGACTCACATTATTTTTTATATTCTGCACAAAAACTATAACTGCCCTCTGCCAAGAAACCTCCACTGTAAATGGCGTTGCGGATATTCGCTCTGGCAGTTTTGCATTTACCAACGCTACAATTGTAAAAGATGCACAAACCACTTTAACCAATGCCACGCTCATTATTAAAAATGGAAAAATTATTTCAGTAGCCGTTGGCGGTACTGCTCCAGCAGATGCCGTGGTAATAGATTGCGCAGGGAAATTTATCTATCCATCTTTTATAGATATCTACAGCGATTATGGTATGCAGTCTGTTCCTACACGCCAAGGCAGAGGATTCGATTTTTTTGTACCTCCACAATTTGGAAGCAATACAAAAGGCGCTTATGGTTGGAACCAAGCTATAAGACCAGAAGTAAACGCAGCAAACATTTTTTCAGCAGACGAAACAAAAGCCAAAACCCTTCGTGATATTGGTTTTGGCGTGGTACTTACACATCAAAAAGATGGAATAGCCAGAGGCACAGGTAGTGTAGTGGATTTATCAGACAGAAAAGAAAACCTTGCCATGCTAAAAGATAAAGCGGCTTCGTTTTATTCATTTAGCAAAGGCAGTTCTACACAAAGTTACCCTGGTAGTTTAATGGGTAGCATTGCATTGCTTCGCCAAACATTTTTAGATGCACAATGGTACAAAAACAAACCTGTTACCGAAGGCACCAATTTAAGTTTACAAGCATGGAACAATAATGTAGCACTTCCACAAATTTTTGAAGCCAATAATAAATGGAACTGTTTGCGTGCCGATAGAATTGGTGATGAATTTAGCGTGCAATACATCATCAAAGCAGGGCAAGATGAATACCAACGCATGACCGAAATAAAAGCTACGAAAGCCAATTATATTTTACCATTAAATTTTCCTGCGGCTATAGATGTAGATGATGTAAACGATACAAGATTTATATCCTTGCAAGATCTAAAACAATGGGAAATGGCACCAAGCAACCCTGCCGCATTTGAAAAAGCTGCTGTAAATTTTTGCATCACCAGTGCCGATTTAAAAGATGTGAAACAATTTTTACCAAACCTACGAAAAGCAATACAGTACGGGCTTACAGAAAATGCAGCTTTAGATGCACTTAC
>JAYTGY010000126.1:0-14917 GCA_043733065.1 Ferruginibacter sp. | reverse complement strand
CGCCGCTAATAAATTCGCCTTTGTTGTTTAACAATTTTAATGCATTCCATTCTTTTGGATTATGACTTGCGGTCAAAATAATACCACCATCTGCTTGTAAGGAAACTACCGCCATTTCTACAGTTGGCGTGGTACTAAAATCGGTATCGATAACATCGATACCTAATGCGCTTAATGTTGACGATACAATATTGCTCACCATTTTTCCGCTAATGCGACCGTCACGCCCAATAACAACTTTTTTATTTACTGATTTGCTTTCTGATTGTGTTTTGAGCCAAGTGCCATAAGCGGCCGCAAATTTTACTACATCTAATGGTGTAAGATTATCATCTGGTTTGCCACCAATAGTGCCTCTAATGCCCGAAATACTTTTTATTAATGCCATGCTTTTTTATCTGATTTTAAGGAAGGCGAAGGTACAAAATTGTGAGGGAAAAGAACACGGATGACACGGATTAAACGGATTAAACGGATTTTTGGATGGAGTAATGGAACATGGATGACACGTATTGAACGGATAAACAGGATTTGTGGAGAGGAGTGGAACACGGATTGAACGGATTTTGAATAGATTCGTTAAGAATGTTGAGAAACGTTTTACTACTGAAAATCTACGCCCGATTGTAGTGGAAATCCTTTTTTTGATCCCGCATCGGCGGGAGAAAAAAAAGATTGTAACGGAAAGCGGGACCAATGTTCATCAAAGCTTTTCAGCTGGCGTTCAAAAAAAAAATCAAAAAAAATATTTATTGTTAAACCATTAAATTTGCCCAATGCTAGACACATGGTTTAAAGATTGGTTCAATTCGCCTTACTATCATCAATTGTATGCGCATAGAGATGAGGAAGAAGCGGCTACTTTTATTGATAATTTGGTAGCACATTTGCAGCCACAAGCTGGTGCAAAAATGCTGGATGTAGCTTGCGGCAAAGGTAGGCATAGTATGCAATTGGCAGCAAATGGATTTGATGTAACGGGTATAGATTTGAGTAGAGAAAGTATTGCAGAAGCATTGCTAAGTGAAGATGAACATTTACATTTTTTTGAACACGATATGCGCTTGCCATTTTGGGTAAATTATTTTGATGTAGCTTTTAATTTTTTTACAAGTTTTGGGTATTTTAAAACGCAGCGTGAGCATGATAATGCCATAAGGAGCATTGCAACATCTATAAAATCCAATGGCATTTTTGTAATGGATTTTTTAAACGTACAATTTTCTGCCAATAAACAAGTGGCTGAAACGCAGCAACAGATTGATTCTACAACATACAAGATAAGTAAGTGGAGCGATGAACATCATTTTTATAAAAAAATAATTGTGGAAGATGCTGCACTTGCTAAGCCAATGCAATACACCGAAAAAGTAGCCAAATTTTCTTTAGCAGATTTTGAAAAAATGTTTGCAAAGCAGCATTTAAAAATAAAAGAAGTGTTTGGTGATTATGATTTTGGTAAATATGATGCTGCGGTTTCTCCGAGGCTTATTATGATTGCGCAAAAATTTTAAGCTCTAATAAAAATGTTTAAAATGTGCAAGTATTTTTTTATTTGAAATCTTTAACCTTATATTTTTCGCTTACCGCTTTTGGAAAAAAGTTGCTGTTTTACCATACTTTTTTTTTGCAAGTATTTAAAATATTTCTGTTGAGGTTTCTATGCTACATCTTTTGCTCATAGCCATATATTGGCAATCAGCTTTGCATTGTATTCCTTAAAAAATAAAAGTTTTTTATTGATTGCTTTGTGATAAAACAATCTTTATTTTAAATTACAACATTTAGTATGCAGTCAATTACCCTTTTAAATAAATTTTCAGTTACTTTGTTCTTTATTAACGTGTATATTTTAAAATGAAAACAGCATTAATTACAGGGATTACTGGTCAAGACGGGGCATATTTAGCAGAATTATTACTTGAAAAAGGGTACATGGTTCATGGTATAAAGCGTCGTAGTTCTTTAATGAATACAGATAGAATTGATAACCTCATTTTTGACAAATCAATATCCGATAGGTTTCATTTGCATTATGGAGATTTAACTGATAGTAGTAGTTTGCTAAGAATTATTCAGCAAACTCAGCCAGACGAAATTTACAACCTTGGTGCACAAAGCCACGTACAGGTAAGTTTTGAAACGCCTGAATACACTGCAAATTCTGATGGAATCGGGGTTTTGAGAATATTAGAAGCCATTAGAATTTTAGGTCTCACTGAAAAAACTAAATTTTATCAAGCTTCTACTTCGGAACTTTATGGGCTGGTACAGGAAATTCCACAAAAAGAAAGCACGCCATTTTACCCTCGCTCTCCTTATGGTGTGGCAAAATTATATGGGTATTGGATTACTGTAAATTATAGAGAAGCTTACAATATGTTTGCGGTAAATGGCATTTTGTTTAACCACGAAAGCCCATTGAGAGGCGAAAGTTTTGTGACTCGCAAAATAACTATTGGTATTAGCAGAATTGCACTTGGCTTAGATAGCGATCCATTAATGCTAGGAAACCTTGATGCAAAAAGAGATTGGGGCCATGCAAAAGATTATGTGGAAGGTATGTGGAGAATGCTGCAACATAACGAGCCTGAAGATTTTGTATTGGCAACAGGAATTACAACTACTATTCGTGATTTTATTATAATGGCTTTTGCTGAAATTGGCATTACCCTTGATTTTAAAGGTGAGGGAGTAGATGAAAAAGCTTTTATAAAATCTTGTAGCAATTCACAATACAATTTACCAATTGGCAAACAAGTTATAGGAATTCACCCTCGCTATTTTAGACCTGCAGAAGTAGAATTACTAATTGGAGATGCCACTAAGGCAAATACAAAACTAGGTTGGAAACCAAAATATGATTTGCCCATGTTGGTAAAAGAAATGATGGAAGAAGAATTAAAATACCAATTAAAGAAAGGATAAAATTAAAAAAGGTTGCTTAAAAAAAGCAACCTTTTTAATTTACATGTGGTGATATTTTTATTGATATACTACTACTAGTTTTGGATGTTTTGTAGAATCAGAATAATAGCTTGAAGAAAAAATTCGTGAATTGTAAGCTACTTCATTTTGAAGACTAATCATAAATCCATTGTTACCGGAAGTATGCATATCTGATACTAGATTTTTGACATCAATATTAATTAGGTCAAAAAAAGGCAAATTAGTATGAGGTATTAATATTTGATTTAACTGAGTTGTAGAAGGTTGATTTAACCAAGTAGCTGTAAATGCTGACCAATTATTAGATATCCTTTTTATATACATGGCATTATTAGTTCCAAAATTTGCTGATATTTGATTACCAGAAAGTGGTGTTGGATTTGAAAATAAACTAAGATTTGCAGAAATAATACTTGCATTAATGGGAATAGAACTTAAATCAAATTTTACCGCCCCCCTTACATTTACCAATACACCTCCTACCGTCCATGTCTCGGCATCAATTTCAGCTGCATGACCACTTAAATCAATATTTTGTCCACCAAAAAAATGAAACTCATTTTGATTATTCGACGGCTGCAAAGTAAGCGTTTGCTGCGGTAGTATAATGGCAGGAATAACTTTTAAAGTAACTGTATCCACTCCAATATATCCTGCACTATCAATTACTGCAAATTGAAAAATGTAATTTCCAGCTACCAAATCTTTTATTAATGTAATACGAGAGCTTGGGCTAACAATAATAGGACTATTTGGCCCCGATACCAAACTCCATAAATACCCAATTACAGCTCCATTAGCAGAAGAGCCAGTACCTTTTAAAGTATCTGTATTTACAGGCAACTGAATTATATTTGAAGGCCCAGCATTTGCTACTGGCACTGCATGTGTAGCTGCATTTATTATTTGTGCCACTTCATTTTGGCAACTGCTAAACGAGGTTATGGAAATAAATAGAATAAACAAGATTTGTAGAACTGATTTCATATCGGTCATTTTTGTGAATGTGTATCAAAAAGAGGCTTTGTATGTAGATTTTGCTGCCTAAGAAAACAAATTATTTTGCTTTACTAACTTTTTTATTCCAAACATTTTTTATCAATTTAAATGGAGCTGTTATAAACCCTATTAATAAAGCTTTTATGAAAAGTGGATGCCATCCATAAATAGATTTTATAATTCTTACGTGTTTTATTATGGCTGCAAATTCGCCATATACAAGCAAGTTATAAACTATATTTTTTGTGGCGTTAAACTGAATGGGCATTTCCTCATTGTAGTTTTCAGCAGCCTTAAAGCCATTTTCTAAAATTTCTTTTACACAATTAAATATTTTATCTTCTGTAAACGATGGCATTTCTATTAATCCATTATGAGTAATATTATATCTTTTAAAATCTACCGAAGGTGTATTAATAAAATATGCTTGAGCATTTAATAATTGCAACATGGGCAAAAACTTTGCTGCACTACTAGTACTAAGCCATGTAATACCACTACTGCAACCAATAAGCAAACTGCAATAATGGGTAAGTGCTGCATTTTCTCTTACAGATAATGTGCTTGCATCAATAATATTTGCTGTACTTTCAAATTTATTGGCAGACGATAAAATAATACAGGTAGAAGGTAATAAAACGATACGTTTTGCTACAGCCATAACCATTTCTATATTCAATTCTGTTTGTCCGCTGAGCGGCGCATACTCCCAAAGTATTACATTTTTAAAAGTGCGTAGTTTATTTGCCTCTGCAAAAATGGTAGTATTATTTATTTCTGCATCTGTAAGTTTTAAAATTGGTTGTAATGGTACTGTTATTTTTGTGGGATACGCTCTTAAAATCATTCCACGTATTGTACCATCGTACAAAGCAAGGTTGGTGTCCATATTATGGGTTACAAAAACTTCATCCCATTTGCCTGCTGCTTTTTCTGCAAATACTTTTTTCTTAAATTTTTTAAATGCCGCAGCATCGTTTTTAGCTACTTCATCGGTTGCCATCACTTCATCTACGTAGGGGTTATTTGCTATAATATTTTTACATGAATTGGCTATTGCCCATGTAAGCTTACAATTAGGAAAGTCATTTTTTATTTGCCTAGCAATGGTAGTTGCATAAAGGCAATCGCCATTGGAGTAGAGTTGTACGAGGAGGATGTTTTGAGGATTATTCATTTTCTATTACCATCTTTTTTACCAATTGGTTAAAAGAAATATTTTGTTTGTACCCCAATGACTTAATCAATGTATTATCAGATATCAATTTTTTATATGATGATTTAAAATTATTATTTTCTGTTACATAATTTGTATAATCTTTCTTAACAATTGTAAAACACTCTTCCACCCATTCTTTAATAGAATGCCCTTCTCCACTACTTATATTAGCTTCAAAAATTTTATCTTGATTTACCAGCAACCAAATTCCTTGCACAATATCGCCTGCAAAAGACCATTCTTTTACTACAGACATATCGCCAATTTCTAATTTTTCGTTACTGCCAGCTGCTATTCTTTTAGCGGCTTCGCTAATCATTTTTGTAACATGCCTTTCGGTACGTAATGGACTATCATGATTAAAAAAATATCCTACATACGTTTTTATACCAAGGCTTCTAAAATACCGAGCAGCATACACACTTTGTATTCTGCTAATGGAATATGCGTCGTTTGCTACAAATGGGTCTGTTTCTTTTATAGGATTGCCTGTGTTTAAAAATTGTAACCCGCTGCCCGAAATAAAAACTTTTGTATGAGCTGAAAATTGTTTAACAGCTTCTAAAATATTAAGTGTACCAGTAGCAATTGTTTGGTGATTTTCGAAAAGTGCATCGTGCTTTGTGGTAGAGTTTGCTGCTAAATGAAAAATATAATCTGCTTGAATATCTTTAATAAGCAAACTTACCGTTGTAAAATTGGTAATGTCTATTTGCACAAAATCTTTGCTTCTACTTACAGCAATTATTTCAATATTTTTTTCTTGCAAAAGTTTTGTTAGGTAAAACCCATCTTGCCCGTTTGCCCCAAAAATTATCGCTTTCATAATTATTTTTTCTTTCTAAATACAAATGTGGCAAATGTATATTGATATTTATCTAGATAAAAGAAATCAGGATTAGGGCAATCCCAATCGCCAATATCTACCAATTCACATTGAGGAATGTAAGAAAGCATTCTTTCTTCCATATCTTTTTTAGTGTAAAAACGTGCATCCACTTCTGGTTTTGGCTCTCCCAAAACCCACCCATCTTTATAATCGCAAGTTATTACAGCTATACCACTAGGTGCTAATAATCCTTCGATACATTCTAAAAAAGATTTATCATCGGGGTCATGCTCTATCACCGAAGTTGAAAAAACAATATCGTATGTTTCCTTTTTGGTAGAAGGTTTTGTATAATACTCTTGCAAAAAATAATTTATCATTGGGTCTATCTCTTCTATTGTATATCCCATTTTTATTAATAACATAGAGGCAGTATCTTCATAGCTACCAACACATAATAATTTAGGGTTACTATAATTGAGTAAACTTCTATAAACAGTATCAAAAACAAAAGCCTGTTGTACATTGGCTCTTGCTATTTTTTTATCCATAGTTCTTGGCAAGGCTTTCAATAATAAATTTATTGTAGGAGCATACAACTCACGAGCTTCGTCATCCAATATTCTATTTAACTTAATATTCTTATTCTCATCCAACACTGCTGTATAATGTAAACTTTTATCTATTTCTAAATTATCTTTTGTTGCCGATTCTGTATCTCTTAACCAAGAAAAAGTGCTATTTGGCATTGATAATTTTTTCTTGAAAATATTTTTTATTTTATTAATTATACCAGTTTTTGGGTACACTATATTATTAGACTTTCTAAAAGCCGAATCTAAAATTCTTTCGTAATCCCAAAGCATATTCTTGCCGTCCCATCCTGCTACCGTTTCTTGTAGCGGCGCAAAGCCATTGGCAAGTATATTCTTTAATGAAGAGTTTTCTACACAAATACTTGGAGTAATATTTAAAAGGTGTCTAAACAATAGACAATTTGAAACAGCAATAGGGCGCTGAACTGCAAGCGCATTATCAGTAGCACTCGATATTCCTCTACCCGTACCTGATTTATCTTGATATAAAAAAACATTTAAATCATTACCTGCCAAAAAATCAAACAACGCATTTTCTTGCAAAAAATCATGTGTAATTTCTAATTTAATTTTTTCATTTTTTATTAACTCCCTACAATCTTGGGCAATTTTTTTTGCATTGCTTCCATCTTTATCTCCAAACTCAGCAAATGGAATATTAAATCTGATATGGGCTTCATCAAATTCATGTTGCACTTTTTTTATAATCTCTTCGAAACCTTTGTTTGCAGTACCAAAACCAAAACTTCCAATGATTGGGATTTTAGAATCTGAAACAGCTTTTGAGTTTGTATAATTAGGAACTAAACGACCTGTTTTATAAACGTAAGGATTTTTTAAAAGCAATGTTGGATCAGCCGCAATGTAAAAATCAAACAAAGAATTAAGCATTTTTTTAGAATCCCCATACACAATTTCATTTCTATATGCCGTTGCATTATCAGCTACCTCCTGCGTAATTTCATGAATAATGCCAAGTTGTACACATTTTATTTTTGCAATATTATTTTTGTACCTTCCCTTTGTATGTTTAGTACACAACCAAGGCATTACAGATGGATGATAATTATAAATAATGCCAACAGGGTTATTTATAGAAATTGCATCTTCTAGTTCTCTTAGCGATTCGCATTCTAATTTTATAAAACTATATTTAGAAGATGATATGATTGCTTCAAAAATATCTTTTCCAAATTGATAAACACCGCATTGTTTTTTTGTATGCGTAACAAATAAAATATTTTTACTCATATTTATTTTTAATTATTGGGTACAATTAAATAATTTACCAATGAAAGTATTTCTACAAATTTATAATCAATGCTTCTCACAAATTCAACATAATCATTAAAGCTTGTTTTAAATTCCTTTTGAAATTGTTCTTCAAATTCAAAAATAATAACTGGCTTATTCTTTAATATTGTTTCTTTCGCTCCTTGCAAAGCAAACAAATCACTACCTTGAATATCAACCTTTATAAAACTAATTTTTTCCTGAATATTTAAACTATCGATTGTTAATGTTTCTACAGTTCTACCATTTTCAGCTTGTGGGTCTATACCATAAGATCCATAAGAATCAAAACGCTTAAAATCTGGTTCAGGAAAAACAAGTTTTTCACCGCTTTTAAAATGAACAGCTCCTAAAACAATTTCAATATTTTTACAATTATTTATTTCAATATTCTTTTGAAGTATCTCGCCAACAAAAGGTTCGGCTTCAAAAGAGTAAACTTTGCCATTACCTTTACTTTCAATAAATTTAGAAAGCAAAACCGACATTTGCCCATAATTAGCTCCGATATCTAAAAAGGAAGAATTTGGAGCAATATATTTTTTTTCTATGTCAATAATATCTTCATCGTAAACTAATCCTCTTTTTATAAAATTTGCAACTAAATCTTTTTTGAGAAGAGAAGGTAAGTAATATTTACCAGTAGGAGTATCGTATAAATCCAATCCTTTTTCTTTAGAACTTATTTTAAATTTTTCAGAACCATTATAATATACTTTAGTAATATCATAATTAAATTTATTAAAAAAACTCCTTATTATTTTTTTCATGCAGCTTTTTTTAAAGTTATTTCTTCATTATCTCAATCTTCGGCACCGGAAAAATAAACCCAGTCCCTTTATCCAATGCTTCTTTTTCTCTCACCACAAATTCATCTTTAAAATGCCAAGGTAGTACTAGATAATAATCAGGGTTCATGGCACGGCTTTCGGCTTCACTAATGATGGGGATATTTGTGCCAAGTGTAAATGCACCGTACTTATCTTCGTTACGCTCCGCAGCATATTCTACCAAGGTATGGTCTATATTACACCATTGCAAAATGGTATTGCCTTTTGTAGATGCGCCATACACATGTACTTTTTTCCCTTCGTTTTTAAATTTTACTAGCAAGTCGTGTAACTCGTTTTTGAGCACATCTATTCTTTGTTGAAAAGCCGCATAAGGCTTATCAGTATCCAATTCTAAATCAAATTCTTTATGCCTTGTTTCATTTATTAAAGTATAATTTTCTTTGCTATCGTGTTTGCTATTTTCTTTGTGCGTGGCATAGCATCTTATGCTACCTCCATTAATTTCGTTGAACGAAATTTTAAAAATTTTCATACCACCAAGTGCCAATATTTTTTCTAAAACGGCAAGGCTATAAAATTCTAAATGCTCGTGGCAAATAGTATCATAACTATCTAGCTCTAGCATGCGAGGCATATAGCTCATTTCAAACACCCACACACCTGTAGATGATAAAAAGCGTTTTATTCCTTTTACAAATTCTACAGGGTTTTCTAAATCGTAAAACATAGCAATAGATGTAATCACATCTAATTTTTTTCCTTCTAAAACTTTAAACAATTCTTCAGATGGAAAAATATCTTGTACAACAGTAGCTTCTTTTACTTCTTGGGCTACATCGCTTGGGTCGCAACCATATTTTACAAAATTGCTTGGGTAATAACCCAACAATGTTCCATCGTTACAGCCAATATCAAGCACGTTTGGAAATTTAGTATCGCCAACAGTAGTTACGACGCTAGTTACAATATCTTTTAAATGATTGCGCATGGTGTCGTTTGTACCACTCCTATACCAATATGCCGCATATAAAATTTCTGGCGGTACTGAGTGTTCCATTTGCAATAATCCACAAGCATTTTCATCTTCTTCGGGGTTGCAACGCACAAGCGAACAATCAATTTTACGGAGGCTTGGCATTTCTTTGCCTGGCTTTATAAAACTACCTTGCAAGTACTGCGGCCCAAGGTCTATTACTTTTTTTAGTGAAGTAGAGCCGCATACACGGCAGGTATTTCTTTTACGAATGTGCATTATGTTAGGTTATTTTTCTTTTTTATTAATTGTATAAATAGTTCATTAATGGCATCTATGCATTTATTACGCTCCAAATTAAGCAATGCCAATTGTTTTACAACTTTATCCTTTTCCTCAACAGCCACTTTCTCAAATTCATATACCTTTTCTTGTTCGTGCCACAGTTTACAATTTACATCTGCCAATTGGTAAAATACTTCACCAAAATTGCCATTTACTTCAGCTACAATATTCCCTTCTTTTTTAAATACTTTATTGGCAGCAAAACTTAGTCTATCGGGTAGTATTTTGCCTGAAATTGCATCTGTCACATATTCATCAATTTCTTGTTGCAATTGCAAAGATTGTGTTGCAAGACTGTTTAACCTACTTTCTTCTTCCGTATGAAATTGCTTTAGTTTTACGATGGTAAGCTTATCGCAAAGCATCCCCAATGTTTCTGCCATGTAATTTATCGTTATTTTGTAATTGTCGCAAAAATAACGATACCAAACGATACTTTTACACTGCTAGCCATATTTCAAAAAAACAACTCTTTAACCCAATGTGCTTTATATACCAATTTGTAAACTGAATACTATATTTTCGTTGAATAATTTACGCTCAACCTGAACCATGGCAGATATAAGACGACAAGGCATTAAAGGCACCATTTGGGTTTATGTGGGCTTTTTATTAGGCGCCATTACTACTTATTTTTTTACCTACAAGCATTGGTTTACACCTGAGCAATATGGTCTTACAAGGTCATTATTAGAAATTGGACTTTTGGTTTATGCGTTTTCTACCTTTGGCACTACATTTTATTTATATAAATTTTTCCCTTATTATCAAGATAACCTTCCTAAAAAAGAAAATGATTTATTGGGCTTTGCCTTCAAAATTTGCTTTGCTGGATTTATCGTTACTATATTATCCTTACTATTATTAGAACCTATAATCGTTAAAAAATTTAATACCAATTCTGCTTTACTTGTACAGTATTTCTACATGGTGATTCCTATTGGTTTTTTTATTTTGTTATACAGTATTTTAGAATCATACGCATATGGTTTTTCTAAAGGAAGTACCACTAATTTTTTAAAAGAAACAGTTTTAAAATTTTATACACTACTTGTTGTTTTATTGAAAATAGTTGGCCTCGTAAATTTCAAAACATTTATAATTCTTTTCGCTTTTCAATATGGTGCCATTGCACTTTTGCTTTTTTATATTTTACACAAAGAAGGTAATCTTTGGCTTACGTTTAAAACAAGCAGGGTAACCAAAAAATACAAAAAGAAAATTATCAGCATCCTTGCACTTACTTTCCTAACCCTTATAGTAAGCGTACTTCGCACAAGTATAGATGCAATTGTACTTGCCGCTAGACAAAATTTAGACAAGGTAGCTGTTTTTGGTTTTGCTAATTATTTGGTGATGACAATGGGAGCGCCTAGCAGAAGCCTAATTGCTATTACCATCCCAATATTATCTAGACATTGGAAAGAAAAAAACATGAATGAAATAGAACGAATTTACAAACGCTCATCAATTAATTTACTAAGTTTTTCTCTTTTTATGTTTGGACTAATACTGCTCAACTTTACTACAGCCATTCACTATTTTAATCTTAATGAAAGCTATTTAGAGGGTAAATATGTTTTTATTTTATTAGGTTTGGTAACAATCATTGAATTGGGTACTGGTGTAAATGGTCAAATAATTGGCACTTCCAGTTTTTTTAGATTTGAATTGTGGACAAGTCTTTTGCTAACCGCCATGATAATTCCATTAAGTTATTTTCTTACCGTAAAATATGGTTTGATTGGCCCTGCAATTGCAAATTTAGTTTCGTTTACTATTTATAATGCCGTTAGATATTTTTTTCTGCTAAATAAATTTAACATGCAGCCTTTTTCTGGTAAAACGGTAGAAGTTTTATTAATAGCCGCAGCGAGTTTTATGGCTATGCATTTTTTGTTTGCAAATAAAGAAGGTTTGCTATTTTTAATAATACGCTCTGCACTTTTTATTATAATTTTTATTGTAGCAGTTTATGTAAGAAATATTTCGCCAGATGTAAAACCTGTTTTTGAAAGTCTTAGAAAAAGATTGAAGTTTTAAAGCGTTTTTAAATTAGCAAAATATAAATCCATTGCTTTTCTCTTTTCATCATCTAATTTGTAATCGATATTGTTGTTGTAATATTCTTTTAGGTCGTAGTGTTCGTAGGTATTTTGGCTAATTATTTCAGGCAAATGCTTCAGCCCATTACTTGTAGTTTCATTAAAATTTGCAATAAAATTTTCAGGCATTTCTTTTATAGATACCCAAGTAGCAAATACAAAAGGCAACCCGGTCATTCGTTTCCACACAAAACCGAGGTCATAAATAAATCTATTTTTTGATCTTTGTATAAACGCCCTATCTCCTATTACCAAGCCCGCAGTTGTGCCTGCAATGTTACTTTCGTAGCCTTCGTTTGCATCAATAAGTGTTGGGTTTATATTCCAATATTCTTTTAATAATATTTTTAAAAGCCCAACAGATGTTTTACTTTGATAATCTAATAAAATGGTATCTATTTCCTCTATTGGCACATCGCTAAACAAACAAACACTTGCCACTTCGCCATTTGTAGCAATACAGCAATTGCTAATAATAAAATGATCTGGTAGCAATGGTATCGTTGCAATAGGCACTAGTGCAATATCCACTTTGCCATGTATGAGCATATTGGCTATGCTTGCGGGAAAATCTGTAATGAGTTCCACTTCATCTTTCATCATGCCATGTTCAAAGCCATATATCAATGGTTTTGTGTTTAAATAACTTACGGCAGCAACCCTTATTTTTCTATCCAACTCGTTTCGTTTAAATTCGTACAAAATTACTTCAAACCATTTTCATTTATGCAACTTTCTCCTCTTACCGCTATTTCGCCTATTGATGGTCGTTACAATAAAGCCACTACACAACTTGCAGCCTATTTTTCTGAATATGCTTTAATAAAATATAGGATAAAAGTAGAAGTGGAATATTTTATTGCTTTGGGCGAAAAGAAGTTTTTTAAAATAGATGCTAAACTAAAGAATGCATTAA
This sequence comes from Ferruginibacter sp., assembly GCA_043733065.1. Lineage (GTDB taxonomy): Bacteria > Bacteroidota > Bacteroidia > Chitinophagales > Chitinophagaceae > Ferruginibacter. Next base: position 1,899 of record JAYTGY010000126.1, on the reverse strand, counting down.
GATTGGTTGTAGAAAATTTTTCGGAAGAAGATGCATGGCACATAAAAAAAACAGAAAGCATTACAAACCATGATGTAAAAGCGGTGGAATATTTTTTAAAATCAACATTAGATACCCTTAATGCAGGTGAATTAAAAGAATGGATTCATTTTGGGTTAACATCTCAAGATATAAATAATACTGCCGTTCCTATGTTGTGGAAAGATGCAATAGAACAAGAATATTTACCATCCATAATAAATCTACAACAGCATTTAAAAAAACTAGCGCAACAATGGAAAACCATACCCATGCTAGCTCGTACACATGGGCAAGCCGCAAGCCCTACCATACTTGGCAAAGAAATGATGGTTTTTGTAGAGCGATTAGAAAATCAAATTTTGTTATTTAGCCACATTCCATTTAGTGGAAAATTTGGCGGTGCTACTGGCAATTTTAATGCGCACCATGTAGCATATCCAACATACAATTGGGTAAAATTTGCGAATGATTTTTTAGAAAATAAACTTGGATTACAACGCCAACAATACACTACACAAATAGAACATTATGATACATTGGCTGCACATTTTGATACTATAAAAAGAATAAATACCATTCTTATAGATTTATGCCGAGACATGTGGAGTTATATAAGCACAGATTATTTTAAACAGCAAACCAAGAAAGGAGAAATTGGTAGCAGTGCCATGCCACATAAAGTAAACCCCATAGATTTTGAAAATGCAGAAGGCAATTTAGGTATAGCAAATGCAATACTAGAGCATCTTTCCGCAAAATTACCCATTAGCCGTTTACAAAGAGACTTAACTGATAGCACCGTACTTAGAAATATTGGAGTGCCCATTGCACATACCATCATTTCTTTAAAATCGTTAGAAAAAGGTTTGGGCAAATTAATTTTAAATGAAGCGAAATTAAAAGCAGATTTAGATAACAATTGGGCAGTAGTGGCCGAAGCCATACAAACTATTTTGCGTAGAGAAAATTATCCTGCACCTTACGAAGCTTTGAAAGAATTAACAAGAGGGAAGGAAATAAATAAAGTTTCTGTACACAATTTTATAAATGGACTAAAAATTTCTGCTGGTTTGAAGAAGGAATTGAAAGCTATTTCTCCTTTAAATTATACAGGTATTTATTAAATTGAATTAAATATAACTAAGTGTAGTAAATTTGTAAAAAAAACAGATGCCAGAAATATGTAGATTTTATGGAATTGTAATTTATATGTTCTTCAATGACCATAACCCACCTCATTTCAAAATTTCTTATGGCGAATTTGAAGCTAATATTTTGATTGAAAATGGGAATTTATTGAATGGCGATTTTCCAATAAGTAAATTAAAATTAGTACAAGCTTGGGCTGAAATACACAAAGAAGAACTTACAGAAATGTGGCAAAGTAAAAATTTTCATAAAATTAATCCTTTGCAATAATGATTAAAATTATAGAAATTATAGACACCAGTAATTTTGAAATTACCTGTAAATTTAATACTGGAGTAATAAAGAAAATTAATATACTTCCTTTATTAAAAAATCATGCTCATTTAGTAGGAATAGATAAATTATATAATGCGGATATTTTTAAAACTGCTAGCATTGGTACTAATGGTGAGATTTTATGGAAAAATATTATTCAAACTCAATATAAAAACGAAACAAATATTTGGGATTATGATATTTCTCCTGAGTTTATTTACTATAACTAGTAATGAAAAATTATTAAAAATATTTCCCATTACTATGTATATTTTCTTTCCCTATTTTTTATCCATTTTATAGATAAAATAAATATTGGCAGGGTTTTAAAAATTGCTAAATTTTATTTTATAATCACACCTTATTCATCTCACTCGTAAAATGAAAAGTCACATCCGGATTATTAGAAATTTC
>JAYTGY010000125.1:0-1746 GCA_043733065.1 Ferruginibacter sp. | reverse complement strand
AATTGCTTTGCAGAAAATTTAGTTAATGTGACAGGAACTACAGCTGCATTAGCAACAATGGTAGTGCTATAGATATAATCTCCTCCTGAACCTTGTGCGTTATTAGCAGCATTACCAACTATATAAAATGTAATGGGATATACTGGTGCAACTGTTGGTGCTGTCCATGTTAAATTTCCATAAGTATAGGAATCAGTAGATAGTACAAAAGGAGCAAAAAAATGTGTAATTTCTGAACCACTTACAACAGCATTTGCATTTGTGGTACTAAAAGTGCCTACAGCTGCATTGCTTGCATCCACAGCTTTTATGGCAAAGCCAAATTTTTCTCTGTCCGCAACAGCATGAGTTATTACCGTAGAAAAATTATATGTCGCACCAAGTGTAACACTAATTGGTAACCCAAAAGCAGTAACGTTTCCTCCACCACTATTTAAAGCAAAATCTGAGTGGCAACTATTGCAATAACTACCACTTGCGCCAGTATAGCCAGATGGTGGTATACTTGAGTAATATGGTTTTGTAAAAGAAAAAAAAGTAGGAATAATAATAATAGTTAAAAGAATACATGTAATAGTGTAAATTAGTTTCATGGGGATACAAATAAATTGTTTTCAAGAAAATTACAAAAAGCAAAAACCGAACCAAAAAAATATCAATTTAAAAATTGCTTTTGCTTTACATAAATATCTGCTTTCGTTTGTACACTTCCAATATTGATTTACACTTATTATTGTTTCAAAATAATTTATTATTTCTTAAAAACGCCTTTAAAATTATTCCTAAAATTTAAATACTCTGGAATAGAAACTCCTTGCACATAACCTTGTGTAGGATTATGAAAAACATATTCTTGGTGATAATCTTCCGCAGGGTAGAACTTTGTAAATGGTACTACTTGCGTAACTATTTTATTTTTATATTTTTTTGAATCTGTTATCCTTTTTATTTCTGACTCTACAATTAATTTTTCCGAATCGTTTCTATAAAATGCTACAGAGCGATATTCGGATCCTTCATCATTGCCTTGTCTGTTAAGCATGGTAGGATCCATGCTTGCAAAAAATGCAGCTACCAAAGTAGCGTACGATATTTTTGTAGGGTCGTAATATACATTTACCACTTCGGCATGGCCTGTAGTTTTGCTAGCCACTTGCTCGTAAGTTGGATTTACTGTTTTGCCACCAGAATAGCCAGATACCGCATCTCTAACACCTTCTAAACTTTGAAAAATTATTTCGGCATGCCAAAAGCAACCTTCTCCAAATGTAGCTACAGCCTCGCCTTTTATAGGTTTGGTAGATGTAGCTGTGGGTATGTTGAGGTTTTTATTTTGCGATTGTACACAAGATGTAAAAATGGTTAATGCTAAAAAAGTGCTTACAAAAAGTTTCATTGTTTTATTTTTTATTATAAACGAATTTTCATACATAAAAGTTTTTTCAAAAAATGTTAAAAGATATTCATACAATTAACAAGTGCATTCAATATAACTGTAAATTAGCGCATCAATAAAATAAAACAATACATTGGAACAAATAAAATCTTTAGACGGTATAAATAATTTCTTTTTTATTGGTGTGGCAGGTGTGGGTATGAGTGCCTTGGCGCAGTTTCTTGTGGGCACGGGAAAGCAGGTAAGTGGTAGTGATCGGTATTTTGCAAAAGATACTTTTAATGAAACACAAGAAAAATTAGAGGCGGAAGGCATAGTTTGTTTTCCACAAAATGGAGGAGGTGTTACTA
>JAYTGY010000124.1:0-2931 GCA_043733065.1 Ferruginibacter sp. | reverse complement strand
ACTATACTTGCATTGCCATACACATCTTTCAGTTCGTTAAAATTTTTAAATTCTTGCTCCAAAAATTCATTGTACCAAACCAATAAAGCGATTTTTGTTTTTGGGTATTTTTCTATGTAATAAAGCACCGCCCTTTTTACAATTATGTTCATGTGGTAAAGATACTAATTAGTTTTCAAAATGAAAACTATACTTATTTTTAAGGTAGTTAATGCTTTTCTCCCTTTACTCCTCAAAAAAGCCCAACCCTTGCCTCAACACCACCCACTCATCCGTAGTACAATCCACAATGGTACTCGGCACCATCCCGCCAATACCGCCATCAATAACAAAATCTACCACGTGTTTAAATTTTTCAAAAATCACTTCGGGGTCGGTATATTCTTCAACCAAATCGCTAGGCAATGATGCACTGAGTATTGGATGCCCCAAAGCATCGCCAAGCGCTAGGCAAATTTTATTATCAGGTACACGAAGCCCAATGGTCGATTTTTTGCTTTGCAATATTTTAGGTACTTGTTTGCTTGCAGGTAATATAAAGGTAAATGGACCAGGTAAATGTTCTTTAAGCATTCTATACAAAGGTGTGTCTATACTTTTTGTGTAATCGCTTAGGTGACTAAGGTCTTTACAAATAAAAGATAGTTGTGCTTTTTGTGGGTCCACATTTTTAATTCTACAAATTCTTTCTACGGCCTTTGGTTGAGAAATATCGCAGCCAATACCATAAATCGTATCGGTAGGGTAAATGATAACCCCGCCATCAAGCAGGCATTCGGCTATTTGCTTTAGTAATCTTGGCTGCGGATTATCTGGATGTATGTGTAGTAACATAATTTAGTTTTAATTAAAGGTAGATAAGTAAGCAACAATCTATATGTTACAAATTTTTATCTTTTTGTGGTGCCAAGTTTTATGAAGTGACCACATATGCACATTTGCCTATTTGCACATTGGCACATTGGCACATTGTTTTTTCCCTTACTTTTGCACCGTTTTTAATTCACAAAACTACAACTATTATACCATGTCATTAATTACTGTTGGCACTATGGCTTTTGATGCTATTGAAACTCCTTTTGGAAAAGTAGATAAAATCGTTGGCGGCTCTGCCACTTATGTAGCGTATGCTGCAGCAAATTTTATAAAGCCCATACAGCAAATTTCTATTGTTGGTTACGATTTTCCGCAAGAAGAAATGGATGAACTTAGCAAGCGTGGCGTGGAGCTTGATGGTGTAGAAATAGTAAAAGATAAAAAATCGTTTTTTTGGAGCGGAAAATATCATGTAGATATGAACACTCGTGATACATTGATTACCGACTTAAATGTTTTGGAAGATTTTAATCCAAAAGTGCCAGATAGTTACCAAGGAGCAGAGTTTTTAATGCTAGGCAACCTTATGCCAAAATTGCAAATGAGCGTTATTGATCAACTAACTAAACGTCCGAAACTTATTGTAATGGATACAATGAATTTTTGGATGGACATTGCATTGGATGATTTGAAAGCAGTATTGAAAAAAGTAGATGTATTGATGGTGAACGATGGCGAAGCAAGACAACTTAGTGGTGAGTTTTCTTTGGTAAAAGCGGCTAAGAAAATTTTAGACATGGGGCCAAGTTTTCTTATCATAAAAAAAGGGGAGCATGGAGCATTGTTGTTTCATGAAAACCATGTATTTTTTGCGCCAGCATTACCTTTAGAAGAAGTGTTTGACCCAACAGGCGCAGGCGATACCTTTGCAGGTGGCTTTATTGGCTACCTTGCAAAAACAAAAGATATTAGTTTTGAAAACATGAAAACGGCAATCATTGTTGGTAGTGCTATGGCTAGCTTTTGTGTAGAAAAATTTGGCCCAGAAAGAATGAAAGAAATAACCAAAGCGGATATTGATGCTCGTATTGCTGAATTTGTACAGTTGGTAAATTTTGATATTGATTTGGTTTAATTTGATAGCATGATAGAAATAATTGTTTTATTTTTTCTTACAAAAGAGATTGGTAAAGTTGCATTATCTAAAGGCTTATATGCCGGAAAATGGAAGTTTAATCTTATAATGGCTTGGATAGCTGGGGAAATGCTTGGTATAATAATTGGCTTAGCACTTTTTGGAAAAGAAAATATATTTAGTTGTATTTTACTGGCACTTGGTTGTGCTGCTACATCTTATTTTATTATAAAAAATTATTTATTAAAATTACCAGATGTTTTAAGTGATGATGATATAAACAATATTGGAAATTAATATTGGCCGAAGCAAATGCTTCGGTTTTTTATTTGCATTAAATTAATTTCACCATCACTAACGCTTGTTAGTTTTTTTCTTACCTTTATATTCTAAAAATTGATGCCATGCCATTACACAATTTAGAAAAAGCCTTTCAAGATAAGATAGACAACGAAATAAAAATAGAACCAAAAGATTGGATGCCCGATGCGTATAGAAAAACAAATGTGCGGCAGATAAGTCAGCATGCTCATAGCGAAGTAGTGGGTATGTTGCCTGAGGGTAATTGGATAAGCCGTGCACCATCTCTTAAAAGAAAAGCCATATTGATTGCAAAAGTGCAAGACGAAGCTGGGCATGGTTTGTATTTATATTCAGCCGCCGAAACCCTTGGTACGAGCCGTGAACAAATGATTGATGATTTGCATAGCGGAAAGGCAAAATACTCTTCTATTTTTAACTATCCTACGCTCACTTGGGCAGATATGGGTGCCGTTGGTTGGTTGGTAGATGGTGCAGCAATACTAAACCAAGTAATGCTTTGCAGAACATCGTACGGGCCATATGCTCGTGCAAATGTGCGTATATGTAAGGAAGAAAGCTTTCATCAACGCCAAGGTTTTGAAACATTGATGGTGCTTAGCAAAGGTACAGCCGAGCAAAAAGCCATGTGCCAAGATGCGATTAATCGTTGGTGGTGG
>JAYTGY010000123.1:0-7860 GCA_043733065.1 Ferruginibacter sp. | reverse complement strand
GCCACAAAATTTACGGGCGAAACAAGACAATTTTTACACACCGTAGATGAGCCAGCAGCTTTGGGTGGTGCAGATGATGGCGCAAACCCAGTAGAATTTATTTTAGCAGGTTATGCAGGTTGCTTAAATGTAGTAATTAATCTTATTGCTAAAGAATTAAACATTTCTATTTCTAATTTAAAAATAAATGTTACTGGCAATCTTAATCCTGCAAAATTTTTAGGATTGGATAATACAGATAGGGCAGGTTTTAAAAATTTAGAAGCGAGTATAGAATTGGAATCGCCTGCAAGTGAAGAACAAATTGCATTGCTACTAAAAAATGTAGAAGAGCGTTGCCCTGTAAATGACAATCTAACTAACCCAACACCAATAAGCGTTTCCATAAAAAATAATCAACCTGAATTAGTTTAATCTATGCATTCATTTATCAGTAAAGAAAAAACATTCACATTAGAAAGTGGTAAGCAACTCGAAAATCTTTCTGTTGCTTACCACACTTATGGTGAATATAAAAAAGGTATTACGCCTGTAATATGGGTATGCCATGCGCTTACTGCCAACTCCGATGTAGCAGATTGGTGGGCAAATATTTTTGGAGAAAATAAAATACTAGGCCCTGAAAAATATTTTATTGTATGTGCCAATAATTTGGGATCATGCTATGGTACTACTTCGCCAATAAGTTTACAAAATGGCAGCAATAAAAAGTATGGAAAAGCTTTTCCCGCAATAACCATTCGAGATATTACAGCAGCACATATTGCGTTAAAAAATTATTTAGAAATTGATGAAATATTTTTATTAATTGGAGGATCCATGGGTGGGCAACAAGCCATGGAGTGGGCTATACAAGAACCATCTACAATAAAAAACTTGGTATTGTTGGCTACCAATGCCAAACATTCGCCTTGGGGTATTGCATTTAATGAGGTACAACGCATGGCCATAGAAAATGGTAAAGATGGGCTTGAAGTGGCAAGAGCAATTGCTATGCTGAGTTACAGAAATTATGAGATGTATGAGCGCACTGCTAAACCAAATGAAACAGTTGGTAATTATGGTGCGGCATCATATCAGCGCCACCAAGGAGAAAAACTAGCATTGCGTTTTGATGCAGATTGTTACCACACATTGAGCAGTGCCATGGACTCGCATGATGTTGGAAGAGGCCGAAACAGCATTGAGGAAGCATTGGCAAAAATCACTGCAAACACATTGGTAATAGGTATTGCAACAGATATTTTATTTCCCATAAAGGAACAAGTGTTATTGCACGACAATATTCCAAATTCTACATTAAAACTAATTGATTCACCTTATGGGCACGATGGTTTTTTAACGGAGGGAGAAAAGATTAATGGGATAATTGGAGATTTTTTAAATACTTCTAATAAAAGAACAATGGAAAAGAAATATTATTTTTCCGCCTCCCTAGCCTCCACCTCAAATTTATTATTGTAATATCCAACCCGCAAACTTTCCCATAAATATTTTATGAGAAATAGTAAATACCCATGCTCTCTAAATTGCTTTACATGGCATAGCTCGTGCTTTACCCAGCATTCATCTGCTAAAAATTCTTCTTTGGTACTGCCAAATAAATAAATGGTTTTACCCAGCACCATAGCTACTGATGTGGCTTTCATTTTTTTTGCAGCTATGCGAGCAAGCCAAGAGTGTTCTTTTATATAGTAAGTGTGTTTACTCATACCAAGCGGCTAAAATTTCGTCTGCATGGTTTTTGCTATCGGGCTTGGTAATAATATTTTTTATTTTGCCATTTTCGTCTATTAAAAAGGTAGTGCGGTGTATGCCATCATAAGTTCTTCCCATAAATTGTTTAGTACCCCACACGCCATATTTTTCTGCAATGCTGTGGTCTTCGTCTGCTACTAGTGCAAATGGCAATTCGTATTTATCTTCAAATTTTTTATGCTTTTTTACTGGGTCGGGGCTTATGCCTATTATTTCAAAACCATCTTGCAATAGGTTGGTATAATTATCTCTTAGGTTACATGCTTGTGTGGTGCATGTGGGCGTATCATCTTTTGGGTAAAAATACACAATGAGTTTTTTGCCTGCAAAGTCTTTTAGGGCTATGGTTTCACCGTTTTGGTCTATGCCGTAAAATGCTGGAGCGGCTTTGCCTACTTTTAAATTACCGAATGGTGGGGTGGGTGTTTCTTTTTTCATTTTATCTTTTTTGCAGAGGTTTTTTTGCCGAAAAGTCGGTAAGGCGTTTTTTGTGAAAGTTTAATTAATGTTTTTAGTTTTTTTTATATTCAAAAATTTAAGTCGGTAAGTTTAAAACCTTCGCTTTTTGATTTTGCTTCGCAAAAAAAATGTTTGCCACTAAGGCTCTAAGACACAAAGAGAAAAACTTCGTTTTTTATTAGCCACGAATAGCACGAATGTACACGAATAAAAAACCATTACTGATAACCTGCCTTTGCCCTCAGGCAGGTTCGTGCTATTCGTGGCAACCATTTATCTAGTAAATCTATATGTTCTTTCCGTCGTATTTCCCACTTGGTCTGTAGCAGAAATTTTTAATTCATGCTCACCAAGCTCGCAGTGCTCATCAAAATTGTAAATAAAGTTTATACCTTTATCATTGCTAAAGCGCAGCCATTTTCCATCTAGCAATGCGGTAAAATTTGTTATTTCTTCTGTGTTGTCTTTTACTTTAAGTAATATTCTTTTTAATCCTGCTGCATTTATACCATCTCTAAACCCAATAGGCAAAATGGTTGGCGGCTCTCTGTCCACCATCAATTGAAAATTTCCGAACTCTCTAAACGATGCGGTATAAAACCCTTTGTTATAATTGGCTTTGGCAAAATCTTTTTTGCTGCCGTAAAATCGCTCCATCACTATTTTTCCGGTATCTTCAATAGCAAAGTTTTCTCGTATGCTTATGGGGTACATGCAATGCACTGGTATGTTTGCATTGTGTAGCTGGTAAATATTTTTTCCATCTGCCGATGGTATTTCATTATACACAAAATTCACGGTATCGTATAATGCATTTTCGGGTAAATAAAAATGTACATTGTTGTTTTCAAAAACATTTATATAATTTGGAATAAATTTTTGCGTAGCCACTATTTGTTTTCTTTCAATAATATTTGTTGGCGCTTTCAATTCAAAATTTAATATTGATTGATTGCCATTTGCATCGGCAACAATAATTTTAATTGTATGAGCTTCGCTATCAGAAAATACAACAATTCCTTTGCGCTTATCTGTTTTGTAAATATAATTTTCATAACCTGGCAATGGCGATAAATGTTGCAACCAAGGCCCACCATTGCTGCGTAGTTTAAAATCTATGTGTGCATTAAAGTATCTGGTTTCGGCATAGCTAATACTATCTATTTCAAAACGACTAATTTGCTTATCGTTATCATACACAGCAGTTGCATATACACCATTTGGATTGCCAGACATACTCGTTTTATCTTGCATGGTTAATGCAAAACTTACACGATTTGATGCTGCAATAATTTTTCCGCCTACTACTGTATAAACACCATTTACTTTTTTTAACGAATATAATTTTGGTGATTGGTCGTATGTACTTAATGTGCGATCATATACAGCAAGCCTAATAATTTCTGGTGCTACATTATCTGGTATCGGAAAACCAAACATAAGGTCGTTAAGACATTTATCAGACTTAGTATCTCTTATTTCAAAATGTGTATGTGCACCTTGTGAGCCGCCAGTATTGCCACTGTATGCAATAAAATCGCCTTGCTTTACTTTAAATAAATTGGCAGGGATATCTAAAAACACATGCCATTCTTTCAAACTATATTGTTGGTCTGTTATATATTTTTCTAATGCTGGTTCAAATGCATTTAAATGTGCATACACCGTAGTCAAACCATTGGGGTGATTAATATAAATGCATCTACCAAAACCATAAGGCTCTATTTTTACTTTAGCAATGTATCCATCTGCACTTGTATACACAGGTACGTTTTCGTGGTGGTCGGTTCTACAATCCAAGCCCATGTGGTAATGGTTTGGACGCAACTCCCCAAAGTTGGCCACAATACCAATTTCGTTTGCACCTACGGGCCATGCAAAATAATGCTGCGGATAATTTTTTGGAGTAAAGGTTTGCGCATTTGCAAAAAAACAGATAACACAAAAATGTATAATAAATAAAAACTTAAAAAAATGCATACCTTTAGTTAAGCAACAAAAATAATTTATTAAATCTTTAAAAACGACAAAATGAGTGTTAATTCAAAACATATCGCCACTTTTTTATTAGGAGCTGCTGCTGCGCTTGCTGCCAACAAATACATGAACATGACTGCAGAAGAAAAAGAAAAATTAGCAGGCACTTTAAAAGATAAAGCCAACGAGTTAAAAACAGAAGCAGAAAACTTTGCCGATAAAGCAAAAGATTATTTTGAAGAATTAAAAACAAAAGGTACTGCTGCACTAAAAGACCATATGGCAGATGCAGAGAAAATGATGAGTGAGTTGTTTGAGAAAAAAGTGGATACGACGACACCTCCGACTGTTTAATATTTTTTGATAGCCACTAATTACACTAATGGACAAGAAAAATATTTGTATTTGTACAAGTTTTTGTTAATTGAAATTTTAGTCAACACTTCATTGCTTTTACTACATATTTGTTGATACTTCTAAAAATGAAAATATGCAAACTAATCGACGCCTTTGGTTAAAACAAATTGGCTTAAGTGTTGCTGGTATTGGGCTTGCCAATTTAAATACTTTCGCCTCTGCTCAGCAAGATTTATTTGAGATTAATAATGACGACTTACCAATCAAATTAAGCTCAAATGAAAACCCATATGGGCCTTCAGGCTTAGCAAGAACTGCAATGGTTGAAAACATACTTATTAGCAACAGGTATAATTGGCAACTTACTGCTGAACTGGTAGAAACAATTGCTAAAAAGAATAAGGTTACTGCCGATAATATTTTGATGGGAGCAGGATCTACTGAAATTCTAGATTTAGTAGCAAGGTTTGCCGCTTTAAAAAAAGGTAGTTTTATTATAGCAGACCCAAGTTATGGATATTGGACAGACACGGCTCAAAAGTTAGGACTCAAAAAAATTACCGTTCCACTAACGCTAGATAAAAAAATAAATTTAGATGCTATGCTAAAAGCTATTAGGCCCGATACAAAATTAATTTATGTGTGCAATCCTAACAATCCCACAGGTACAATTTGTGATAGGAATAAACTAATAAATTTTATTAGTGAAGCAACAAAAAAGGCAATGGTTTTGGTTGATGAAGCCTATATTGACTTTACTGACCAACAATCTTTAAGTACACTTACCATTAAAAATAAAAATCTTATTGTAGCAAAAACATTTTCAAAAATATATGGATTAGCAGGCGCTAGAATTGGCTATGGCATTGCTAATACAAAAACAATTGAGCAAATTAGCGAATTACAATCTTGGGTAAATGGTAGCATTAGTGTAGCATCTACTGCAGCTGCATTGGCATCTTTAAAAGATGAAAAATTTGTTGCTGATACATATAGTTCAAATGAAAAAGTAAGGAGATATACCATTGAAGAACTTGAAAAATTACAGCTTGTTTGTATTCCTTCCAATTCAAACTTTATTTATTTTTCTTTAACAAACTATAAAAAAGATTTTTTTAAAGAACTGAAAAATAATAATATTATAGGAACTAAAATATACGAAGAGCAAGGCAAGTGGACAAGAATTACAGTTGGTACAATACAAGAAATGCAAAAATTTATTGTTGCAATTACTTAGAATTTGCAATTGCACTGTTGGTAATTAGAAATATTATACTGTTAATTACATTGCATAAAAAAAAGTTGAAAAAAGATATACAGATGAATGGCTGCGCTGCTTAGCCGGTCCCGCAGCAAATGCGGGATTGCCTGCCTTTGAGGCAAAAAAGATTGAGAGGCGGGCAGCGGACAAAAGTCGATTCTTGCAATTTGTTCACAGCCCCAAATCATTTAGTTTTACGGATGCCAACTTTTAGAAAGTTGGCATCCGTAAACTTGAAAATTTTCCATTTGCTTTTCCCCTCATTTCCCGTTACTTTTGCACGCCACACAAAAGGCAATCTTCTACATGCCAAAAAACGAAAAAATACAATCAGTTTTAATTATTGGAAGCGGCCCTATTGTAATTGGGCAAGCCTGCGAATTTGATTATAGCGGCACACAAGCCGCTCGTAGCCTACGTGAAGAAGGCGTAAAGGTTATTTTAATAAATAGTAATCCTGCAACAATAATGACCGACCCGATGATGGCAGATAGGGTTTATTTGCTGCCACTCACGGTAGAAAGTATTGAACAAATATTAGAAGAGAACCAAATAGATGCTGTGCTTCCGACTATGGGCGGACAAACAGCATTGAACCTTTGCAAAGAAGTAGATGAGCTCGGCATTTGGGAGAAAAATAATGTGGCGTTAATTGGTGTAGATATAAAAGCAATAGACAAAGCAGAAGACAGAGAAAAATTTAGATTGTGGATGATAGAAATGGGCATTCCTGTTTGCCAAGCACGCATTGCCAATTCGTTTTTGGAGGGAAAAGAATTTGCGCAAGAAATTGGATTTCCGTTGGTGCTTAGGCCATCGTTTACACTTGGTGGAAGCGGCGGTGGTATAGTATTTAAAAAAGAAGAATTGGATGAGGCGTTAAATAATGCACTTACTGCAAGTCCGATACATGAAGTACTTGTAGAAAAAGCAATCATTGGTTGGAAAGAGTTTGAACTAGAATTGTTGAGGGATAATGCAGACAATGTTGCCATCATTTGTACAGTAGAAAATTTTGACCCAATGGGTGTACATACAGGTGATAGCATAACCGTTGCGCCTGCAATGACATTAAGCGATACAGCTTATCAACTCATGCGCAACACGGCTATTTCTATGATGCGTAACTTGGGAAATTTTGCTGGAGGTTGTAATGTACAGTTTGCATTGAACCCGCATACCGAAGAAATAATTGTTGTAGAAATAAACCCTCGTGTAAGCCGTAGCTCAGCGCTAGCAAGCAAAGCCACAGGTTATCCAATTGCAAAAATTGCTGCTAAATTAGCCATCGGTTATAACTTAGATGAATTAAAAAATCAAATCACACAATCCACATCAGCGTATTTTGAACCTGCATTGGATTATGTAATTGTAAAAATACCTCGTTGGAATTTTGATAAATTTAAAGGTGCAAATGATACACTTGGTTTTCAAATGAAGAGTGTGGGCGAAGTAATGGCCATTGGTAGAAGTTTTGCAGAAGCTATACAAAAAGCTTGTGTGAGTTTAGAAAACGAAGCGGTTGGGTTGGGTTATTATGGTAAGAGTGTAATGCATAGCGAAGAATTAATTGAGTATATAAAAATACCAAAGTGGGATAGAGTGTTTCGCATAAAAGATGCTTTGATGGCGGGTGTGAGCGTAAAGCGTATTTGCGAAAGCACGAAAATAGATCGTTGGTTTATTTATCAAATTCAAAAAATAGCGGATTGCGAAAAAGAGATTGCGAAATATAATTTTGCATCGTTGCCTGAAGCATTATTGAGAGAAGCAAAAATGATTGGTTTCTCCGATGAGCAAATGATACGCATTATGCAAGATGGTGATGCGGATGCGATGTATGAGCGTAGGAAAGCGTTGGGTATTACAAGGGTATTTAAAATGGTAGATACATGTAGTGCGGAGTTTGAAGCGAAGACGCCGTATTTTTATAGTACGTTTGAGAACACTTCTTCGTAAAAAATATTATTTAAAATGTTGTACACTTCAACCTTACAATCTGAAAATAAAAAAGCACTTAAAGCAATAGCTAATTTAGCTAAGGTAAT
>JAYTGY010000122.1:0-4523 GCA_043733065.1 Ferruginibacter sp. | reverse complement strand
AGCTTTTTCTATAGCCAATATTTTTCCACCAATTTCTTTTAAGCGATTATGCTTTGGTCCTGTTACCTGAAAATCTCTACTATCTACCGCATAAAAAGGATCCGTCAATTTTGCAAAAATACAATCATCTTTTGCATCCAATAAATAATGAATAGGAAAAACACCAAATGCAGTACTCTTGCGTTTGCTCACATCAGCAATATCAAAATACCTGCAAGCCAACTGAAAAGAATGGCAAATAAAAAACACTTGTTTCTTCACCACATTTTCTTCTGCCGCATTATATTTTTCTACTTTTTTTATCCAATCAAAAAAAGCATTTTCCCATTCGCTGCCTTTGCTATCCAGCGGTGAGCCCGGGCCACCACTCGAAATATAGATATCAAAATCAAGACTTGGTAGTTCCACTTTTCTACGCACATCAAATTCTTCTTTCACCAAATCTAGCCCATGCATTTCTGCAAATTGATTGAGGATTTCCCTAATACAACGCATGCCTTGGTTATCTGCACCCTCGTACATATCTAAAATGCCAACCCTAATGGTATCGTTTCCAAAACTATTCATACTATAAAATTACCGAATCTTTTATGAAATTTTGTAGAACTAGGAATGATTTTATACCGAATGTTTACACATAAGTGGATTATTTAAGATACTGGATATCAAATTGTTCTTATTTTGATTTATGTATCTTAATTAACCCTCACCCATGATACACCCTCGAACACACAATCCTCTCCTCAATCTCCAAAACCTCCGCCACCAACATTTCTTCTTCACTACCCACTTGCCTTGTGTATTCCATAAAAACCCGTTCGTTGTTTGCAGTAAGTTTGTTTAGCTCGTAATGCAATGTTGGCAATCTTTCAAAGGCATCTTGCCACCAAGCTCTCAATGCATCTTTGCCTACAATCCATCCTTCGGTTTCGGGTTGTCGTATTTTTAATTTGGGACTAAAGTGTTTTGCATTATCATCGTAGAGGGCTAATAATTTTTCAAGATTATGTTCGTTAAATGCAGCAAACCATTGTAGGGATATTTGTTCGTTTGTTTTCTCTTGGCTCATTTAAAATAATTTAACTAAAAATAAAATTGCCAACTTTTATTAAGTTGGCAATTCAACAATGTATCAATAAAACAATATATCAATTCAACAATTTATTTCTCCATCAACGCCTTCAAATTGGCCAACCCAGTTTCAAAATCGCCACCAACCATTTTATCCATAACCAAACCCATAATATTCATCGGATAAGTCATGTGGCCTGTAAGCCCCCATTTTACTAGTGTTTGGTTAGGTGCTACGCTATCTGTTGTCATGTAAGCTTGTGCAATATCTTTCATTGGTTTTTCAAAACGCAATTCAAAATCTATTCTTTTACCTTCATCAATTTTTTTTATTTCTTGCTCGCCTTTGCCTACATCTTTGTTGCCTTCCCACATAGTAGTAAAGCCCACGGTTTCATCTGTTCCCCTTGATGATTTTTTCATTGCGGGATCCAAACTTGCCCACTTGCTAAACTTGTCTTGGTTTTTTAATGATTTGATGTAATTGAAAATTTCCGTTTTTGGTTTGTTGATGGTAATTGATTTTTCTACTTTGTAATCTTTACTCACAAATAATGCTACAATAAGAAATAATGCAATAATTGCTACAATAAATAATAGTATTTTTTTGATGATACGCATGATGATAAGTTTTAGTTAAATAAAAGTAAAATATTTTTTTGAAATAGTGTGGGTAAAAGTTGAGAAAATATTTACCGATGACCAGCTGCGGCGGAGGGAGCGATGTACCGTGGTGCTTGCATACGCTGATAAGCGTATATGCAAGCGCCACGGTACGGAACAGCGACTAAGGCCGGACAAATGCTCATTGAAAATATGCTGCTGAAAGCACCAAAAAACCTACCTTTGCACCTGCAAAAATTATGAAGACAAAAACCCTCAAAAGAGACAGAGTAAATATTATTACACTAGGCTGTAGTAAAAACATGGTGGATAGCGAAGTGCTTAGTGGGCAGCTACTTGCAAACGATATTGATACCATTCACGAAAATGAAAAGCTAGATCATAATATTGTAATCATAAATACTTGCGGTTTTATAGATAAGGCAAAGGAAGAAAGCATCAATACCATTTTGGATAATGTGGCGCTAAAGAAAAAAGGAAAGCTCGATAAAGTGTATGTGACGGGCTGCTTGAGCGAACGCTACAAAAATAATTTGGAACTAGAAATTCCTGAAGTAGATGCGTATTTTGGTACGATGGAATTGCCACAAATTCTCAAAAAATTTGAAGCAGATTATAAAGGCGAATTAATTGGTGAGCGCATGTTGGCAACCCCATCACATTATGCATACGTAAAAATTAGTGAAGGTTGTAATCGTACTTGTTCGTTTTGCGCCATACCGCTGATGCGTGGCAAGCATGTGAGCCGCACGGTAGAAAGTATTGTAGAAGAAGCAAAGCAATTGGTAAAACGTGGCGTAAAAGAAATTATGCTCATTGCACAAGAACTCACGTATTACGGTTTGGATATTTATAAAAAAAGAGAACTGCCTCGCTTGCTCAATGAGCTGGCGGTTGTACCAGGTTTGGAGTGGATACGTTTGCATTATGCATACCCATCAAAATTTCCGATGGAGATTTTAGATGCCATGAATGCACACAAAAATATTTGCAAATATTTAGACATGCCATTGCAACATGCGGCAGATAATATGCTCGATGCCATGAAAAGAAATATTACTCGTGCAGAAATGGAAGAACTTGTAGAAGCCATACGGGCAAAGGTTCCGGGCATTTGTTTGCGTACAACTTTAATAGCGGGTTTCCCCGGCGAAACGAGAGATGATGTAGAGGAACTAAAAGCATTTTTACAAAAAATGCGATTTGATAGGGTGGGTGTTTTTACATATTCTCACGAAGAAGATACAAGTGCACATGAGTTTGAAGATAATATTTCGGCAGAAGAAAAAGAAGAGCGTGCACAAGAAATAATGGATTGCCAGCAAGAAATTTCTTTAGAAAAAAATGAAGAGAAAATTGGCAAAACGCTCAAAGTAATTGTGGACAGAAAGGAGAGTGGCCGCTACCTTGGTCGCACCGAATTTGATAGTGTGGAAGTAGATAATGAAGTAATCATAAACACAACAAAGAAATTAACCATTGGTGATTTTGTGATGGTGAAGATAACGAAGGCGTTTGATTATGATATTGAGGGGGACTTAATTAGCTAATTCGATAATGTGCTAATTTGCTAATGTGTACCGTCTAAAAATTGGAAAGAACTTTAAAGTACTGAGGCGTGGCTCATCTCTTGCCTGTCCCTTTTTTTTGCGGGAGAGAGGCGGGGGTGAGGTTTTATTTTTTGAACAAGAATTCTTTTTGTCCAAACTAAAACACAGCTATGGTCATCATTCCCTACACTCGTGTAGGGATGTCACTCACTTCAAAGGCATATCATTGCTGAACTTTATAGACCATGGTAGATTGACGGGGAGATTGACACGAACCATGGCATTGGTAGTTGGAATGTTAATTTTTGTGATACTAATATCTTTGATTATTAATTATATCTATAAAATCTAATTTCGTATAAACCTAAAAACAACTTTATGAGAAAAGAAATGTCATTTAAAATTATTAGTGGAATTTGTATTGCCGTATTTGCGTTATTTGTTTTTAATAGCTGCACAAAAGACAATTTGAATCCGTCGCCTACGCCTACAACGGTTACAACCAATTTTCCGATTGAGGGATTGTGGATAGGTACATACACACAAAATGGACAACCAGCTTTAGGGGAGCGCTATTTCAGTTTAGCTATTAGACCAGGTGGAACTATGATTTCTGATGGAAAAGTTGGTACAACAGACTCTAACTTATCTACAGGTACATGGACTTTAACAGGCGATACATTGAGATGTTCTTTTACTTGTGTTTATGGTCTTCCAAATAATGTTGGTGTTTTGCAAGCTTATAAAGCAGTGTGGGATCAAACAGGAAAATTAACAGGCAATTGGAATAATTTTCTTTCTCCATCAAGCTCAGGAGTTATTACTTTAAAAAGAGTAAACTAAATAAATAGATATTTTTAGCAAGTATTCTCTTTTTTGTGCTTGTTTACTTTGTGGTTAAAAATTATCAATTAAATGTTTAAGGCCCATAAAATTTCTTATCGTCAAACAAACGCATTTTCCAAATTGGTGTTGGATTATGTAGATGCTGCGCCTGCCTTAGATAATTTTTATAAGTACAAACCCAATATTGAAGGCGTTAAAAAAGCTGTTGCAGATAGAAAAAACTTTCCAGTAAATAGAAAACTATTAGTTGATACTTTAAGTAGTCAATATGCAATATTGCAAATATCAGATAAGCTTAAAGCCAATATTGCATTGCTTTCTAGCGAAACAACCTTTACCGTTTGTACCGCACATCAACCAAATATTTTTACGGGGCATTTGTATTTTATTTACAAAATATTGCATGCTATAAAACTTTGCGAAGAATTAAAA